>JAKEGN010000366.1 GCA_022615525.1 Woeseiaceae bacterium | reverse complement strand
GCGACAACCGAGGGAGTGTCTCATGCTGAGTATGAAGAATGTTTCGAAAGTCTACCGTACCGAATCCGTCGAGACGCACGCTTTGCGCGAGTTCTCCTTCAACGTCAACGAAGGTGACTTCATCTCGGTGACGGGACCGTCGGGGTCGGGCAAGACGACCTTTCTCAACATTGCCGGATTGCTCGAGGAATTCTCGAACGGCATTTACGAACTCGATGGCCAGAACGTCACCAACCTGAGCGATCGCGACCGCTCGCGGCTACGGAACGAAAAAATCGGCTTCATCTTCCAGAGTTTCAACCTGATTCCGGAACTGGATGTCTTCGACAATGTCGACGTGCCGCTACGCTATCGGGGCTACAGGTCAGCGGAGCGCCGCCAACGCATCGACCGGGTCATTGACATGGTCGGGCTGGGATCGCGAGCGCACCACCTGCCATCACAGCTCTCCGGTGGGCAACAGCAACGCGTGGCAATTGCAAGAGCGCTGGCGGGTGAACCGCGATTCCTGCTGGCCGACGAACCGACCGGAAATCTCGACTCGCAGATGGCCGAAAGCGTGATGCAACTGCTCGAGGAGATCAACCGTTCAGGCACGACCATCATCATGGTCACGCACGAGAAGAGCCTCGCCAGGCGGGCCCGTCGCAACATCTTCATGCACGACGGGCGCGTCAGCAGCAACGATCCCGGCCTGCACCTTGCAACCGCCAGCGCCTGAAAGGGAGCAACGAGATGTTTCGTTATTACGCCAGGCTCGGACTTCTGAGCATCCGTCGCAATCCGGTGTTGAGCGCATTGATGGTGGCGGCCATTGCCACCGGCATCGGCGCCTGCATGACCATCGTCAACATCGACTACGTGATGAGCGGCAACCCCATACCGCATCGCTCGAAACTGCTGTATCACGTGCAGCTCGACAGTTGGGACCCCTACGAGGCAGCCGAGGAGCCGAACGAACCGCCGGACCAGGTGACGTACATCGATGGCACGGCGTTGCTCGCGGCCGGCAAAGCGCGTCGACAGGTCCTGAGCTATCGCAGCGGGCGCGTCATGCAGCCGGAAGGCGAGGGCCAGTTGCCATTCCAGGTCGCAAGCCGCAGCACTTCGGCGGATTTCTTCCCGATGTTCGATACACCGTTCCTCTACGGCAGCGGCTGGGACAAATCAGCCGATGACGGCACGACCTATGTCGTCGTGCTCAGTCGTGCCATCAGCGAACAGCTGTTCGGCGATGAGGACCCGGTGGGACGGCACGTGGTGATGAACGGGGATTCGTATCGCGTAACCGGTGTACTCGATACCTGGCAGCCGACACCAAAATTCTATGACGTATCGAATGATTCTTTTGGCGAAGTCGAAGACGTCTATATACCTTTCAGCGTGAGTATCGCAGAGGAAATGTCGAGCCAGGGTAATACCAGTTGCTGGAAGCCGATGGCCGAAATAGGCTGGCAGACTTTCATCAGTTCGGAATGTGTCTGGATGCAGCTCTGGGTCGAACTGCACGGCGAGGCGGAGCGTGAGGAGTACATGGCGTTTCTCGACGCTTATGTCGAAACACAGAAAGCCGCGGGGCGCTACCCGCGCGCGGTCAACAACCGGCTGTACGACGTGATGCAATGGATGGAAAACCGGGAGGTGGTCGAGGATGACGTACAGGTCCTGCTCGGACTGGCGGTGCTGTTTTTGCTCGTCTGCCTGCTCAACACCATAGGGCTCCTGCTGGCGAAGATCATGCGGCGTTCGGGCGACATCGGCCTGCGTCGCGCGCTCGGTGCATCACGGAGTGCCATCTTCGGTCAGTACATCGTGGAAGCCGGGCTCATCGGTATCGCCGGAGGCATCGCCGGCATCGGCATGACCATGCTGGGCCTGCAGGGGATCAAGCTGCTCTATGGCGAGATCGAATTCGTCGAGCGCCTGGTGCGCCTCGACTGGGTCATGGTCTCGACGGCGATCGTGCTCGCGGTACTTTCTGCCCTGGCGGCAGCACTTTATCCGACCTGGCGTGCTTGCGGGATCCATCCCGCCAGTCAGCTCAAGTCCCTTTAGGCGGGAGGACAAAATGGAAATCGGACCAATCTGGCGGGCGATGTTGCGCAACAAGACGAGCTATCTGCTTATTGCGCTGCAGATCGCGTTCACGATGGCAATCATGGTGAATGCGATAGCGATCATCCAGGAACGCTCGAGAATGATGGCACGCCCCAGTGGCGTGGATGAAGACAATATTTTTTACCTGAGCAGTGTCGGGTTTGCGCCGGACTTCAATCCCCGCGCAGCCATCGAGCAGGATCTCGACGCTTTACGATCCTTTCCGGGCGTCGCCAATGCCATCGTCACCAACTCGGTGCCGTTGCAGGGCGGCGGCTGGTCGCAAGGTTTGCGTCGCGAACCGGGCGAAGACATCGAAAGCACCGATGTTGCGCTGTACTTCGTCGACGAGCACGGCGTCGATACTTTCGGCGTCAACCTGACCGCCGGCAGGAACTTCACGCCGGCGGAGGTCATGTGGTTCGATCCGGAAGGCGGCGGTCCTCACTGGCCGGACAAGATCATCCTGACGCAGGCGATGGCGGAAGCGCTATTCCCGGAGTCGCCGCACGACGTCGTCGGCAAGACGGTTTACATCGAAAACGATCTTCCGATTACGGTGATTGGGATCATGGAGCGGATGCAGGCCCCCTGGAAGAGCTGGACGCAACTCGAAAACGTCATGCTCGTGCCAATGAAGCGTCTCCAGACCGGTGTTCGATATGTCATCCGCACGGAGCCGGGATATCGCGACGAAATCATGCCGCAAGTCGAAAAAATGCTCGCGGAAAGCAACAGGGGAAGAATCGTACGCTCGATGATGACGATGACCGATACGCGGCAACGGAGTTATCTCGCGGATGCAGCCATGATCAAGCTGCTCGTTTTCGTCGTCTCCATCCTCACTGCCATTACCGGGCTCGGAATCGTTGGACTGGCGAGCTTCAGCGTCGCACGCCGCAGCAAACAGATCGGAACGCGCCGGGCGCTTGGAGCGACGCGCGCGGCGATCCTGCGCTATTTCATGCTGGAAAATTTCATGGTCAGTGGCGTCGGAGTGATAAGCGGTGCGCTGATCGCCGTTGCCATGAATATCTGGATGGTGCAGGCACTCGACCTGACGCCAATTGCATGGTACGTCATCCCGCTGGCGATGCTCATCCTCTGGCTCGTGGGGCAGCTGGCGGTGCTGGGGCCGGCGCGTCGCGCCACCCTGGTATCTCCTGCTGTTGCGACCCGTGCGATCTAGCCCGGCTGTGCCTGGCCGGAGTCACCGAGGGCCGCGATCTCAAGCTCGTGTCGGCTCTCCTTGCGCCAGTTGAACACGTTCAACTCGATCAGGACGAACGCCAGCAGCCAGAGGAACGCGTCCCAGAAGTCGAGGAAGTCGCCCTTGATGCCCCAGTAGACAGCCGCAAGGAACAGCACGGCGTAGATGAAAAATTTGCTGATATTGCTGATTCGCAAGACCAGTCCGTCAAGTTTTCCGTGTTCCTGCAGCCGCACGTCGATCTCGAGGTTCAATACCACGAGCAGCCACACGCCCGAGTTGATCACATCGACCCAGGCAAGCCGCAGTATGTCCCTGTACCCGGTCTCGTCGACCAGTACCTGCATGCCCCTATACTGGTAATACCGGTTGGCGTCGGAGAACGATGCGCAGTTTTCGCTGGTGATCAGCTCGTACTGGTCCAGTATCACGGCGTAGGACCAGTTCCCGGACACGATGTCGCACAGATTGCTTATGCCGGCCGCGACATCCACCTGGCTGACAACCATTACGTTGACGATGTAACCGTAGAACGCATAGACAATGAAGCAATAGCTGAACACCCGCAGCAGGTGCAGTGACCAGACAACGGTGCGTGTGTAGTGAGCGGGAGACAACACGCTGGTCTCGAGCTCGAACATCAGGATCAGGATCAGCCATGCTGCTGTATCGATGGTTGCGGCGTAGGCTTCGATCAGGCTGCCGGCGGGCACGCCGTCCGGGTACTGCAACAAGGACGCCGCCCATTCCTCGTCGAAGAACAAATAGAAGTTCAGCGTAACCAGTGCATAGACACTGTACTTGAACAACGTAAACAGGCGATGCGGACTGATCACCGGGGGTTGGCCCGTAGTCTCATGCGGTGCACATCGGGCGATTCTGCCAGCAATGCCGCGGGCAGGCTACGCAGGGTTGTCCGGGGCCACCGGCCGCGACACCTTGGCCAGATCAGGTTGCGGTCGACTTGTCGCGAAGCTCGGCTTCCGTTTCGACGCCGGCGTAGTACACCCAGACATTCTCTTCGCCGGTGAGCAGTTCGATGTATTTCGGGTGCACGAACAGCGTTTCACGGCCCGATTTGTATTCCAGCAGGACCCCGATGTCGCAAAGTTGCTTGAGGTAGACCGACGCGGTTTGCCGCTGGGCAATATTGGCGGAGACCAGGTTCTGGATGCGGCAATAGGGTTGTTTGAACAACGCCTCGATCAATTCCCAGGAATAGACCTTTGGCAATTGCTCCTGTACGAAACGAGCCGTGTGCTGCATCAGTTCGCGTATCGCCTTGATCTTTTCCGTGGTCCAGGAACAGGTCTGCTCGACGCCGTCCAGCATGAACAGGATCCACGGTTCCCAGGCCTGGCGGGCGGTCACATCGTGCAACAGGCGATAGTAGTCGGCCTTGTGCTCGATGATATGGCGACTGAGATAGAGGATCGGTGAATCCAGCAGTTTTTGCTCGACCAGGAACAGGATGTTGAGGATTCGGCCGGTGCGGCCGTTGCCATCGGTGAACGGATGAATGGCCTCGAACTGGTAATGCTGTACCGCCATGCGGATCAGCGGATCGATATCGTGGCGCTCGTGCATGAACGCCTGCCAGTTGTCCAGTTTGCGCTGGATGAGGGCCTGCCCGATGGGCGGCGTA
Organism: Woeseiaceae bacterium; assembly: GCA_022615525.1. GTDB lineage: Bacteria > Pseudomonadota > Gammaproteobacteria > Steroidobacterales > Woeseiaceae > JAKEGN01. The sequence continues at coordinate 2,561 of JAKEGN010000366.1, read as the reverse complement.
TAAATGACCTTGCCGCTGCGGCGGTTACTGAGCTTGGTTCCAGAATTATCTCGAATATCAAGCTCCATATCTTTGATAGTACTGCAGATTTGTATGGCCATATCCGTGGTGAGCATACGCCGCTGCACCATTTTCGTGCCCTCGAACAGGGCCGTCCGGTAGCGCAGCGCTTCCTTGGTAGCCGGATCGGCCTTGTCTTCCGCGATGTCGGCGAACTCGAACAGCTTGTCGGTGGTGGTCACAATGTTCTCGATTTCCGAACTCGCCCTGGCTTCCAGCAAGGGCAGGGCATTGACCAGTACGGCCGAATTGGGAATCAGTTCAGCAGCCTGCTTGAGTTCGGCCAGTGCCACGCGGGCGGCAATGCAGCGCTTGAGAATTTCCTTGTTTTCTATGGATTCCGTCGGCGGCGGAAGGTCCGGCAGCGCGTTGTAGGGTACGTTGGGGTCAAAATCCGGCATGTTGCTGGGCTCCCGGGGCAGTTCCGCCAGTGTGTACGCCTGGTCGACAGTTCCTGTAGTCGGGTCGAAAAAATCCCTTTTCGTCGACCAATCCTGGCTATCGGTCGACGGCACCGACCTGTTGCTCCAATATGTCGATAAAACATCATTTTATCGACATATCCGGCCGGCAGGTCGATGAAATCGACAGGTCGGGCGCACATGTCGAAATTCGTGACTTTTTTCGACAGGTCTGGAGTATAGGTCGATTGCGTCGACGGATGAGTGACGCAGTTCCTGCTCCGGGCACCCCCGGGCTGTGCTGAGCGTTATGTAAAGCGCCGGGCCGGGGAACAAATCCTAGCGCAAGCCGGGGTAGTCCAGCACAAAGCCCACGTGCGCCCGGACGCCGACTATCAGGGCATCCTCGTTGGCATCGAAAAGGGGCGAATGATTCGCCGGTGCCTCGCCTGCCGCTACTCCGGCCTTGTTAATGCCCAGCATCAGGAACAGGCCGGGGATGCGCTGCTGGTAGTAGGAATAGTCCTCTGCACCGGTAATCAGCCGGCGCTCGACCACCCGGTCGGCGCCGGCAGCCCATTCCAGCGACGGCATCATGTTTTTCAACAACTCCGGATCGTTGCCGGTCACCGGCGCATTGCCGGCGATCGTGATCTCGGCGCTGGCGCCGGCCGCTTCCGCGACCAGGTTCACGGTCTTCCTGAGTTTCGCGTGCAGTTCTTCGCGCACGCCGGCGTCAAAAGTGCGGATAGTGCCCTCCATGCGCACCTCCTCGGGAATGATGTTGCCGCGCACGCCGCCGTGGATGCTGCCGATTGTAATCACGGCAGGGCCCCGGGTAATGTCCAGTTGCCGGCTCGGAATCGCCTGGATCGCGGTCAGGACCTGTGCGGCCACATTGATCGGATCGACACCGGCCCAGGGCGAAGACCCGTGGGTCTGGCGTCCCCGGATGACGATCTGCAATCCGTCGGCCGCTGCCATGAAACTGCCCGAGCGGTAACTCAGGGTGCCCGCGGGCTCCGGCCAGGCGTGCAGCCCGAAGATCGCCTCGGGAGCATCCGGCGCATCCAGCACGCCTTCGCGGATCATCAGGTCCGCACCGCCTTCCTCGCCGGCAGGCGCCCCTTCCTCGGCCGGCTGGAAGATGAACTTGACCGTGCCCTCGATGCGGTCGCGGTTGCCTGCCAGGACCTCGGCAGCCCCCATCAGCATGGCGACGTGCGTGTCATGCCCGCAGGCATGCATGACGTCAACTTCCTGGCCGTTGTATTCGCCCCTGGCTGTCGATGCAAAGGGCAGGCCGGTCTGCTCGCGTACCGGCAATCCATCCATGTCTGCGCGCAGCGCCACCACGGGTCCCGGTTTCCCGCCCCTGAGGGTGCCGACCACGCCGGTGTGGGCGATGCCGGTCTCGACCTTGTCGAAACCAAGCGCGCGCAGATGGTCGGCGACCTTCCCAGCCGTACGGAATTCGCGATTGGACAGCTCCGGGTGCTGGTGCAGGTCGCGGCGCCAGGCGATCACCTTGGGTTCCACCGCCGCAAACGCTGCTTCCAGGTCCTGCCCCGTACTCTGGGCGTGTGCCCCGGGTGCAAGCCATACAACGGCCAATACCACGACGGTCTGTGAGATCCTCATCGCTGTCTACTCCACTTCAAGCGGGTCGATGATGCGCCGAGTGTACCGTGTTCAGCGTTGCGGGAAATCGGGTAACAGGAATTGCCGCCGTGCACGGTCGGAATCCAGAACGTCCTGCGAATAATAGCGACGCAATAACTTTCCTCCCGGTTGCAGCAGGTCCGGATTCTGCTGTGCGAACAGCAACCAATCGTCCGCAGCCGCACCCCTGCGCCGCTCCGCCACCAGGATGATGAAGAACCAGCTGATGGTTTCGTGGTACTTGTGTGCCTGGCCTATGCTTTGGGTAAAGCACCGCAATGCGGCGGTAAAGCGGCGGATCGACTCCGGGAGGTCGTATTGCTGCAGATAACTCCAGGCCACAAAGACATGTGCCCTGTGGCTGAATTCGCCAGCCTCGAAGGTTCCGGCCTCGAAATCGTCCAGCGACGGTCCCAGCGGCTCCGCCGGCATACAGCG
>JAKEGN010000365.1 GCA_022615525.1 Woeseiaceae bacterium | reverse complement strand
TTGGCATAGAGCGCATTGGCTGTAAGCGTCGCGTCCGGCGACAGTTCGTAGAGGAACGAGCCAAAGATATCGTGGTATTTCGGCGAGCCGTATTCCGGCCGTACGACCAGGTCGAGATTGCCCCGTCGTCCCGAGACCAGCCACCCGCCGCGACCGCTGTCGAGCAACCCGGACCAGAGCAGGCTGGTGTTGTAGACGCTGACACCGATCTCCTTTCTTTGCACGATGGTCGGATCGATCGTCGTCATCAGCACCGCGCCGCTCATCTGGTCGCCGAATTTGAGCGGCACCCCGCCGGTGTAAACCTCGACACCGTCGACGATGCGCGCATCTACCGTACTGAAGATGTTCTGGAAGTCCCGTGCATGGTAGGGATCCAGCAGTTCATTGCCATTCAGGAACACGGCCGTCTCGCGGTATTCGCCGCCGCGAACGTAGGTCCGGGCCGAGACCCCGGTGGATGCAGTGCCAGGCACGATCTGCGCAGCGCGCAGCGGATCATCGCCGACGTCCGGCAGGTTCTCGATGGTCACACCGGACAAGAAGTACGGTGCAGTGCCGAGGTCGCTCCAGATGTCGTATCGGCTGGAGAGCACGGTAATCATCTCGATCTTATCCCGCGCCGCAAACAATTTCATTTCGATGACTGTCGGTTTCCCAGCGCGCACCTTGATCGTGCGCAGAGCGGACTCGAATCCGTCGGCTTCCACCTGGATACGGTATTCGCCGGGTGCAAGTCCCGCGAACTGGTATACGCCGGAACCGAGGGCGGCGGCGGCCGGCAACTGCGGCGCGGACGAAATGCTTGCGCCGTCGACCGTCAACCAGTTCTGCTGATCGCGGACGATGAGCAAAATGGTTCCATCCATCGTGGCCTCCTTGTCCGATCTGACCACCAACAGGAGTCCCCGCTCCTCCCGGACCTCGAGACGCCAGGGCTCGAGGATTTCTCGGACGATTTCCAGTGGCTCGGTTGCCACGGGCTCGGCTTTCACGATGAGTTCCGGCCGCACGAGGCTGGTGCTGTAGGCGAACGGGTAACCGGCCGCGCGGAATTCATCGATGACTTCGGCAACGGAACGCCCGAGATAGGCGGCTTCAGCGGGTTCCGCAGCAACCGTTGGCTGCGAGTGAAGCAGGAGCAGGAAACAAATAGTCGCCCACAGCCGGAGACCGGCGAGTGCAACGTCGGGCGTCAGCGTGTTGCGCCCGGTGTTTGGTCCAGGTTTACAGGGCTTTTCCGGCAAGATTCAGATGGCAATGTCAATTGGAAACAGCAGAAACGTCCGGCTGCCTCTCACTCACCACGACAGCACCATCCTTTATAGCCCAGTCGAGATCGGTCGTCATCAGTACTATCCGCAGCGCCACAGACGGCTCGAGTTCCACAACGCCATAGCCGACCAGCGTTTCGGTCCTGGCAAGCTGTTCGGCCATCGGCGAGTCGAAACGGATCGGCCGGCCGGACTCCCGACTGACCCAGTCCAGGAACTCGAATATCGTCCTGCCTTCCGCGTTCCAGGCGGGGGTGGTCTTCTCGATCCAGGCCCATTCCTCACCATAGGCGTCAGCAGGAACTACAACGGGCTCATCGCCCGTCGACACGAGCAACCGCTCTCCCTCGAGTGCGTTTGCAGAAAAGCCCGTTCCGTTGACCGACACCTTGCCCTGGCGAACGAGGACTACAAGGCTGTCCCGCTGCTGCTGCGTGACGTAGCGAGTGCCCAAAGGCGTGACCAGGCCATGGTCGGTCCTGATCGCAAGTACGTCGGGTCCACCGCCACGCACGATCGCGGCATTCGACGTTATCGGGTCGGAATCAAAATAAACCCGGCCGCGCTGCAGGTAAATTTCATTTGCGGCGGTCACGGATATCGATGTGAATTCATCGAGTCGCAGCGAACCGCCGTTGTTCCAGGTCATCGCCAGGCCGGAGTTGTCCCCAGTCTCGATCGCCTGCCCCGGCAAAAGTGCAAACGGACCGTCGGACGGGACAAATCGTACGCCGGATGCATCGGCTATGTGCAGATCACCAAATCGTTTGTCGACCATTGCAACCGGACCGACATCGGGCGGTAACAGCGGCGACTGATACCACAGCATGCCGACAGCCGTGACCAGGGCGACCGAGGCAGCGATTGCCAGCAGCGTATAACGCCGGTATTGCCGACGGCGAACACTCCGCTGCCATGCAAGTCTCACTTGCTCGCGAATCTCTATCTCCCGATCCGCGCGCGGCAACGGCCGTGGCGCGGCGCGGGCAAACAAGGCCTCGAGCGCCTCGTCGCTCCGAATATCCGATTCGAGATCGTTTACCGTTTTCATGTCAACCCTCGGTTCGAGTTATCCGGCTGCAAAGACTCGGCCATCGTCGCGTAAACATCGCAGAATGCGCGTTTCGCGCGAGCCAGCAACGACTGGGCAGCTTCCGTGCCCAACTCCATTCTTGCCGCTATCTCCTTCACCGAATAGCCGTCGATATATTTCCACTCCAATATGTTTCCGTAGTTTGGCGGCAGCTTGTCCAGTGCAACCTGGATCAGGCGCACGAGTTCAAGACGCTCCTGCCGCTTGTCGGGACGGAGGCTTTCGTCCTCCTCCAGCGAATCGACTACCGCCTGAACTTGCGGGAAGTCTTCCGTCAACACGATCTGTTCGC
>JAKEGN010000364.1 GCA_022615525.1 Woeseiaceae bacterium | reverse complement strand
GCGGCATTTACGCATCTGCAAAAGGCAGTCGACAGCGGTTGGAGCAGCGGCGGTGTTTTGGCGGAAGTCACACCGGCACTTGCCGTGCTTGCTGATGACCCCCGTTTTGCTGCGATCGAGGCCACGATGCTGGCCACGACGAACCGCGACCGGGAGATAGTCGGCCTGCCGCCCTTGAACGAGAACTATGAACCTTTGCAGGAACCCGTGAGCGAAAGGCTGTAGTTCCGGCTCCGTTGGAAAACGATAATTCGGGCAAAGAAGTTGGCCGGCCCGCGGGGGGTTGCGGGCCGGCCGGTGGTGATCATTGAGGGCTTTATCGCGACTTTCCGTGCCGGCGAAATACCGGGCGACTCAATGTGAGCTTCAATGATCGGTCACGGGGTTTGAGACTGCATAGTTTGCGCAGCTCCTTGTTTTCTATAGGGCCGACGCCGCGGTTGCCTCCTGCCTTGCCTCCAGCCATTTCAGGTTGGCGGTGGCCGCATCGATATCGTCATTGACCGTGGCGGCAAACTCGAAATCCTTCCTTGCGCCGTCGAAGTCCCCGGTCACCGCCCGCAGCACGCCGCGATTCGAGTACGCGAGTGCCTGGTCTCTCGTGCTATGCGGACTGAGGGGCGAGTAGCTGTAACGGGAATATCGCTCGCTGATGGTCAGTGCCTCGTCGCAAGCCGGAGTAGCGTCGTCGAATTGCTGAGTCAGGGTGTAGGCAACGCAAAGATTGTTTGTTGCTGCGAACGTCCTGGCTCGCTTCCTGTTATACGAACCGATCTTTGCGATTCCCGTTTCATAGTCGCCCGCCAACAGCATCCTGCCGTAAGCATCGTCCTTGATGACGGCCATGCGGTAGGCCGAAGATGTTTCCTCTTGCGCCAGCGATGCCGACGTCAAGACCAGCAACGTTGCTGCCGGTATCCATGTCACCGGATGTCGTTTCACTTTCCTCTCATTCCTGAACATTGTTTGCCCTCCTGCGAAGTGCGGGAACCGGCCCTCCGGATCCCGGGTAAACACCGTGTTTACCTGCGACTCCAAATTACATTTCATGATTGCAGCAGACAAACGAATAAAACTTCTCTCAGGCATGAGAATATTTCACGACCGATCACCGAATTCCTGTAACACCCAGTCGCGGAGTGCGTGCACTTCCGCCCGATGACCTTGTTGATTTTCGTACACAACATAATAGGCATCGCTCGATCGCATCTCCTGATCGAAGAGGCGCACCAGGCTGCCCGACTGGAACCACGCGTTGCTGAGCGGCAACGGCAGGAGCGCGGCACCCAGCCCGCGCTCGACGGCGCGCGCGACCGCGATCATGGAATCCAGCCGAATCACGTTTCGCGTTTTCGGGATGTGAATTCCCGAGAACTCGGACCACAGGCGCCACGCATCCGGACGCGTCGTGTGCACGACCAGTGGAAAAGGTTCGCGGACATTCCAGCCAACCATGTTCAGCCGGGCACGAAACTCCGGCGAGCAGGCCGGTACCAGCATCAACGGGAACAACGCTGTTGCCGCGAGTCCCTTGGGTGGCGCCGCGAACAGGCGAATGGAGACATCGGCATTGGGCGGATGCCGCTCCACCGATTCGTCGCTGGTATCGACGGAAATATCGATTTCCGGGTGCAGGGCGGTAAAACGTGACAGCCGCGGGACAAACATCTCGCTGGCGAAAAACGGTTGTACGGACACGCGCAGTGTCGTTTGCGTCGCTTCCGGTCGAAGGCCTTCGGCAACGGTATCCAGGCGGCGGATCGCGCTATCCGCCTCGTCGTACAGGATGCGCCCCGCCTCGGTCAGCTCGAGGTCGCGACCGCGGCGTTCGAACAGCCTGACTCCCAGTTCATCCTCGAGTTTCTTCACCTGGTGACTGACGGCCGATGCCGTGATGAACAGTTCCTCCGCAGCCACGCGGAAACTGCCATGCCGGGCGGCAACGCAGAACGTGCGAACGCCGCGCATGGACATTCGTTTTGCCGGCGCTTTCATCTCCGGCAATTCCCGTGGAACAGTGTTGTGCGCATAACCGTGTTGCTGCCCAGGCGCGTATTCGGCGGTGTCGACAGCCTGTCTGCACGAATCGTACCAATAGGGCTTTTCAGTACGATTACAGGCCGGAGCCCGCCTGCCGCCTCACCCTGGCGCCGGCATGAACGTTGCACCGGTCAATCGTTGCATTCGATTGGTGCGCCCAATTGGACAATTGCACCGGCACCGTGCGCCACCCGTTTACGGCACGGCCGGAACGACAAAGCGGGCGATTCGGGGCATGGGATCCGGCTGAAAAGCGGCCCGGAGATCCCGCTCAGCCGAAGTTACCGCGAGGGCGTAAAAGCGTTCCTTGTCGGGTAGTTGCAGCCTGAGATTTGAACCTGAACATGCGTAGAATGTGGCTTCCGGCGCCCAGCTTTACTACCTTTGGCCGGTTCAACGTGTTTGGCCGAAGTTATGTCTTGAGCATTTCGCAAGGATTTTTACAATGACGACGAAAACAACTGGTGTGATTTTCTTGCTGATGGCAATGACCATTGCGTTGCCAGCAATTGCAGCAGATACGGGCAAACCGACCGTCGCCATCATCGGAACCGGTGACATGGGCGATTCGCTCGGTCCGCGCCTGGCCGGACTCGGTTATCCGATCATTTATGGCACGCGCGATCCGCAAAGCGAGAAGGTGATGCAGCTGCTCGCGCAGACCGGGAGAGGCGCGAAAGCAACCACGGCCGCGGAGGCTGCGGGTGTTGCGGAGATTGTCCTGTTGGCCGTGCCCTGGCCTGCGATGGAAACCGTCGCGCAGAACCTCGGTGACCTGAAAGGAAAAGTAGTAATTGACATCTCGATGCCCTCGGACCAGGCCGATGATGGCTACTACAAACCGATGCTGGAAACCTCCAGCGCGGAGATGATCCAGTCCTGGAATCCCGGTGCGCGCGTCGTGAAGGCCTTTGCCACGCAGGGCAGTTTCATCATCGACGACCCCGACTCCGTCGGCGGACCGGCTACCATACCGATCGCATCCGATGACCGCGCAGCCAAGGAACTGGTCGCGCGCATGGCAGCCGAGATCGGACTCGACCCCGTCGACGCCGGACCGCTGCGCATGTCGCGCGAAATCGAAGCGCTGCAGCGCCTCTACATGGTGCCTTTGTTGCAGCGCCGCGCAGCGGCCTGGGAACCGTACTTCCGTCGCAGTTACTACTGGGAATGCATCTGGGACGACACGATGAGCAATCCGGTGGCCGACGCGGACGATCTTGCTTCCATTCCCGAGACGCAGGGACCCGCGCGCCCCTGCCCTGGCCCTTGAGGGCGCTCCATTACGGATCCAGGACTTGCCCCGGCAACAGATGCACGATCTGCACGCCGCGCCGATCAGCCTCGTTGCGGAAGGCTGCCTCGAAAGGCGCGTAGGCGGAGGCGATGGCCTGCCACTGCCCGTGCCACAGTGTGTCGCCGCCGTGAAAGTAACGCTTGCCGTCAACGGTC
>JAKEGN010000363.1 GCA_022615525.1 Woeseiaceae bacterium | reverse complement strand
CAGGCGCCGGCCATTGGCGATGGCGCGCTCGAGTGCCTGGGTTTCGAGGTCGACGCCGGCCAGCGGATTACCTGGATCTGCGCCTGCCGCTATTGCATCGAGCCGCAGGGCGTCGAGCTCATCCGCGCTCAACGGAAACGGGATCGGAAAGCCGGCATCGTGTACCGTCCAGTTTTTCTCGTAGCGGTCCATGGCCACCTGGTGAGCCCAGGCCCAGGCACCGAGGGCCAGGACTACGATTGCCGCAATCGTCCAGGCCGCGTACTTCAACACTTTCTTCATAGGAATTCCTCGGCGAGCGATGTTCGAGGTTGGCCGTCACACGTTCAGCAACAGGTGCTCGCGCTCCCAGGGACTTATCTCGCGATGGAAGAGGCGCATTTCCTCGCGCTTGACGGCGTCGAAGACCATGCAGAACTCCGCGCCCAGCACTTCGTGAACGTCGGTTGCTTCCTCGAACATAGTGAGGGCTTCGTCCAGCGTGGTCGGAATGGTGTATTCGTCATCGTCCGGCTCCCCGACTGCCGGTTCGCCCGGCGAAACGTTTTTCGTCATGCCGAGATAACCGCAGGCGAGCCCGACCGCGATGGCGAGATACGGGTTGCAGTCGACACCGACCACGCGGTTCTCCAGGCGCCGGTTCTGCGGCGCGGAGTTCGGTACACGCAATCCTGTTGCACGGTTGTCATAGCCCCAGGCGAAATTGGTTGGCGCGCTGGAATTGGCATCGGACTCGAAGCGGCGGTAGCTGTTCACGTACGGCGCAATCAGCGGCAGCGCCTGCGGCAGGTATTTCTGGCAGCCGCCGATGAAATGCATGAAATGCTCAGTGGCATTTCCCTGCGCATCGCTGAAAATATTCTCTCCTGTCGTCAGGTCCACGACGCTCTGGTGCACGTGCATGGCAGAACCCGGCTGGTCGCGCATCGGTTTGGCCATGAAGGTTGCAAACATGTGATGGTTCAGAGCCGCTTCGCGGATGATGCGCTTGAAATAGAACACCTGGTCGGCAAGCAGGAGCGGATCCCCGTGTGACAGGTTGATTTCCACCTGCCCCGCGCCGTCTTCCTGCATCACGGTATCGATGGTGAGACCGGCATCGCGCGCGAAGTTGTAGATCGTGTCGACGACAGGACCGTAGTCGTCGACGGCGGACATCGAATAGGACTGGTTGCCGGAGCCTTGCCGCCCGGTTCTGCCGACCGGCGCCTGTATCGGCTCGTTCGGGTCCAGGTTGGGTTTGATCAGGTAGAACTCGAGCTCGGGAGCAACGACCGGCCTCCAGTTCCGTTGTGCATACAGGTCCACCACGCGCTTCAGCACCTGCCGCGGTGCGATGCTGACCGGCACGCCATCGCGCGTATACATATCGTGGATGACCTGCAGAGTCGGTTCCTTCGCCCAGGGCACCGCTTTGGCTGTCGACATGTCCGGCTTCAGTACCAGGTCTCCTTCGGCCCATTGGTTCGGGATGTCCATTTCCACGTCGCGGCCGGTAATGGTCTGGTAAAAAATCGATACCGGCAGGTAGGTCTCGTGCTGCGGGTTGAACTTGCGCACCGGCATGGCTTTGCCGCGCGACATGCCCGCGAGGTCCGGCACGATGCATTCGACCTCGTCGATCTCGCGCCCGGCGCGATAGATCTTGAACGCCTCGGGCAAGGTTTCCATCCAGTTTGACCCGGCTTTACTCATGCTGCACTCCGATCCATCGTTTAATTCCCAGGAACAATAATAACGTGAGCGTCGTTTGCAGCCCCCGTTTATTTGTTCCGGCGCAGGTGCTGCAGGCTGGAAAATGGGCCCCTTTCGTGTCAGCCTAGGTGAACCAGACCGGGAGGGTAACGACAATGAGAAGAATCCTGCCAGCGGCAGCTACCGCATTGATTTTGCTGACATTCACGGCTTTTGCTGGCGATGAATACATCAGCGTCGACAAGGACGGCAACATCCACGTTTCCGGCCCCTTCAATGCAGTCATTCCCAAGCCGGCGCAAGCTTTTGCCGCAGGCCCGATGCATTCGACTCCCAGTTTTCTCGACGAGAATCTCAAAGTGTCACTGGCCGGGTACTTCGCGGACGACCAGTTCGTCACGGTGCAGGTCGAAACGACCGATGCCGGCGCCGGCACGCTGAGTAACAAGAACTATCCCGTTCGCCAAATTGCCGGACGAGAGTTCCGCGTGCGTGATGCCTGCATCGACATCAGCCAGGAAGACCTCGATGGGGACAGCGACCCGACATTCGAATTCGTTGAAGACCAGGGCGTGAAAATCGTGCCTGCCATGCAGGCGGTACAGCTCGTTGTCATCAATGCAGACGGCACCGCGCAAGGCACCATACTCTTCATGCGAAATGTTCCCGGCGGTTGTGAAGCAGTCACGCCGGAATTCAAGGCCGCGTTCGATGCGGCTTTCGAACGTTTCGTCGGATCCATTCGCGCCGCGGACTGATCCCGCAGGAAGGGGCGGGGACCGAGACGCCGCCGCGATGGCAGTCCCGAGAATTGCGAAAACAGACGAGGACATCTCGCGATGTTTTCCCGTGATCGTGGAGTTGCGGCCGCATCTGCACGCGGATTCTTTCGTCAAAATGGTTCGCGGCATGGAGGCCGAAGGTTTCCGCCTGGCTTTCATCGAAGACAGGCAAACGGTCGTCGCCGCCGCCGGTTTCCGGATTTTCACCAGCCTCTTCATGGGCAAAAACCTGTACGTCGATGACCTGGTCACGACGGGAGAATTGCGATCGGCAGGATATGGCAAGGTCATGCTGGACTGGCTGCGCGACGTCGCAAAGGAATCAGGCTGTGCATGGCTGCACCTCGACTCCGGTACGCAAAGGCATCGGGCACATCGCTTCTATTTCGCACAGGGCATGCAGATCAGCAGCTTTCATTTCAGCCAGAAGCTGAACGACGATTGACGGCACCGATCGGAAGTGTCCCGGCGCGGACAGGCAGTAAGGAAAGCGAGGTCGTTGCAACTGGTCCCCTGATAATCGGGTAGCTGTCCACGCAATATCATCTTTTCGGATGACCTGGCCAGATTCACCCGTTCGGGTGATGGCCTGCCAGGACCCCCGGTGCTGGTTTTTTCGCTCCATCAACGGGAGGAAAGTCATGCAAAAGCCCATTCTTGTCTACGGCGTCATCGCCGGGCTCATCATCATCGGCAGCGCCATCCTCAGCCTGGTGGTGGGCATCGCGTCGACCTGGCTCGGTTTCCTGGTCATGTTCATTGCTTTCAGCACCATCTTCCTTGCGGTCAAGACGTACAGGGATGACGCACTGGGTGGTGTCATTCGCTTCGGCACGGGTTTCGGCTTGGGGCTCGGCATCACGCTGGTGGCCAGCCTGATCTACGTATTCGTCTGGGAGCTGTACCTCGTGTCGACGGATTACACGTTCATGGACACGTACGCTGCCTCTTTGTTGGAGAAGGAGAAGGCAGGCGTCGCAGGAACAACTGGCCGAACTTGCCAGCGAGATGGAGTCCATGAAGGAGATGTACGCGAATCCGCTGATTCGCCTGCCGATGACCTTTGTCGAAATCTTCCCGGTCGGCTTGCTGATGAGCCTGATTGCGGCATACGTGATGAAAAGGGGCGGGGCAACCGTGGCCGCGTGACAGCCCATGCGCGAGGGTACTGTCCAGCGTCGGATTTGTTGACAATTGCGCATCGTGTAACACTTACCGACGGCACTAACCGTCGGTATTTCAATCACTTGAAGATCCGGACCTGAACTTGCATGTATAAGCTCGGAATCCGGCCGCTGCTCTTTCAGGTGGCCCGGAAACCTCGCTGCTTCCCCTCGGCGCAGCGCAATAAAAAAAGAACCGAGGGCCAATCAATGACCCCGCCGCGCGCGGGGTTTTTTTGCCGGAAAAGGTGCCGGATTTATTTTTGCATTGCAAAAATAAATCCGGCACCTTTTTCATATGACCGGTAAAGAGCGAACCCGCATCGTTATCGTCGGAGCCGGATTTGGCGGGCTCTTCGCTGCCCGCGGTCTGCGACACGCCGATGCCCGGATTACTCTCGTCGACCAGCACAACTACCACCTGTTCCAGCCGCTGCTCTACCAGGTTGCAACCGCGGGACTCGCTCCATCGGATATCGCCTGGCCCATACGCGGCATCCTGAGCAGGCAAAAAAACGTGACGGTGCTGCTCGATCGCGTCAGCGGCGTCGATACAACATCACGGGAAGTGGTGACGCACGAACGCAGGATTCCGTACGATTACCTCGTGCTCGCGACCGGCGCGCGGCACGCGTACTTCGGTCATGACGACTGGGAACCGCATGCGCCGGGGCTGAAGAGCATCGACGACGCGACCTCCATTCGACGCCGCGTACTGATGGCATTCGAGCGGGCGGAAATGACAGACGACGAGGAACTCAAAGCATCGCTGCTCAATTTCGTGATCGTCGGTGCGGGCCCCACGGGCGTCGAACTCGCGGGCACGATCGCGGAACTCGCAAGACGCACGCTGGCCGCGGACTTCCGGCGCATCGATTCGCGCAGCGCAAGGATCATCCTGGTGGAAGCGGGGCCCAGGGTCCTGCCCGCATTCTCCGAAAAGCTATCCGGTTATGCACGGCGCGCGCTGCACAAGCTCGGCGTCGAGGTACTGCTCGGTCGCGCCGTTACTCATTGCGATGCTGACGGCGTAGTGGTGGGGGACCAGCATATTCCCGCGGCCACCGTGCTATGGGCCGCCGGCGTCGCTGCGTCCCCTGCGGGCACCTGGGTCGGCGCCGAAACGGACCGTGCGGGCAGGGTGCGGGTGAACGTGGATCTGTCGGTGAACAAGCTGCCGAATGTTTTCATCGTCGGCGACGCGGCCGCGGTGAAGGACAAGGATGGAGTCCCCGTGCCCGGTATCGCTCCGGCCGCGAAGCAGCAGGGCCGCTATGTGGCGAGCGTGATCATGGCCCGGTTGGAAAACAAGGCGGCGCCAGCGCCTTTCCGATACCGGCATGCGGGCAATCTTGCAACCATCGGCAGGAAATCGGCGGTCATCGAGTTTCCGTTCCTGCGCCTGTCCGGGTTTCTCGCCTGGTGGGTCTGGGGTATCGCGCATATCTATTTCCTCATCGGAGTGCGCAGCCCGATGACCGTCGCAATCAACTGGTTCTGGCAGTATGTGACCTACGGGCGCGGCGCGAGACTGATTACAGGCGAACGCAAGTAATCGTGCAGGCGATCACACACTTCGCCCCCTGATCCGGGATACAGGTCTCAATCTTCCTGAAGGCGCGGGCGTAGCCTTGGTGCATGACCACGCTACGGACATTGTTGTTGCTGTCGATAGCCGCACTGTCAGGATGCGCAAGCCTGTCCGCAAACCGCCAAAGTCATGACTACTCCGGGTCGTACTGCCGCGACGGCAGTCCCATGATCTGCAGCAAAGACAGCTTGCGCGGTTGCGAGTGCGGAATGCTGGTCGTCCTCTGAGAAACTCGCGGATCGCAACATTCGCGGGATTTACTGAGTATGTTGAGCCGTAACGGCTAGCTGATGATCGGTCAGGCAGCGAGCGGCGATGCCTGGGGCACAGTCTCGATAGCGCACCCAGCCGGTTTCCATTGCAGAATTTGCAGCGCACCAGTTTGCGATTCGATCAGCGCAGAACGGTGTTCGACCCAGTCCCCGTCGTTCGCATACTGCGTCTCGCCAATGTTGCGGATGCAGGGCCGATGGATGTGTCCGCAAACAATACCGTCGTAGCCGCGTGCCCCAGCATGCTCAGCAGCCGTTTCCTCGAATCGACGTATGTACTCGTTGGCAGAATTCAGTCGTCGCTTGATGCGGGAGCTGACAGGTACATAGTCCTGGCCGAGCCGGCTACGCAGCTGATTGATCATGACATCCAGATGGACCAGCATCCGGTAAGCCGCCGCGCCGAACTGCTCGAGGCCTGTACCTTGCCGAATGAGCGGGTCGAGCAGGTCGCCGTGCGTAACGAGCAACCGACGGCCGTCTGCCATCTTATGGGTGGCTTCCAGCATTACCGGCACACCGTAGATTTCCTTGCCGGCGAGCTCACGCATCTGGGAATCGTGATTGCCTGGCACATAGATCACTTCCGTTCCGGACTGGGCGAGCTGGAAGAAACGAGCCAGGACATTGCGGTGGGCGTCAGGAAAAATGGCTTTGGTCTTCATCTTTTCGAGATCTACGATGTCGCCGGTCAGGTAGATTCTGTCGGCAGACACTTCGGTCAGGAACCGGATCAGATCCTCGGCCCGGCAGGCGTTGGTGCCAAGATGCACATCCGATATCCATAAAGTCCGGTAGTTTGACAGCACAACCTGTTCCTCATTCGCCGAAAAAGAGTCCAGCCGTTTGAAAAACCTACCGGAAAATATTTACGACAGTCTTAAGTATTTGTGACAGCAATTTGACAAAAGGGCGACAACGCTAAAGGACATAGGTCGCCACCCCGAGCGCCCCGGTGACGGTCAGTGTTGTGAGCAACGACGCGCCGAGGCGGAACGTCAGGACTGCGGCGATCAGGGTCATTAGCACGGATGAGGTCTGGAAGGATGTGGCGACGGGCAACTCGAGCACGCCACCTGCAAACCGGAAACGGGCAGTGGCCGAAAACAACGCGTGCGTCGAGAACCACAGGGCAAGATGGAGGATAACGCCGACGACGGCTGCCGTAACGCCTGCAAGGGCAGACGCGAGTGCGCGGTTGTGGCGGAGCCTTTCGATGTACGGCGCACCGGCGAATATCCACAAAAAGGATGGCACGAAGGTAACCCAGGTCGTC
Source organism: Woeseiaceae bacterium (assembly GCA_022615525.1). Lineage (GTDB taxonomy): Bacteria > Pseudomonadota > Gammaproteobacteria > Steroidobacterales > Woeseiaceae > JAKEGN01. The sequence goes on along the minus strand of JAKEGN010000363.1, from coordinate 3,193 downwards.
AGGGCGCCGCCGAGGACGGCCGCCAGTCCGGGCGACAAGGTGCCGGGACTTCGCCAGGCTGCGACAAAGCCTACGAACTCGGTGACCAGGATCAGCGGGCCCGGTGTGGTTTCGGCCAATGCGAGACCGTCAATCATTTCGCCGGGCGACAGCCAGTTGTAGGTGAGCACCGCTTCCTGGCTGACATATGCGAGCACGGCGTAGGCGCCACCGAAAGTGACGACCGCCATCTTGCTGAAGAAACCACCGATGGCAGTAAATACGTTATCCGGCCCGAGTGTCACCAGCAATAGCACCGTCGGCGCCAGCCAGAGCGCGCCGAATATCGCCACGCAACGAAAGACGTACGCTGCGTCCGCCGACCGCATGACTTCCGGCTCTTCGCGCTTGCCGACCGCGGCCCCGACCGACACCCGTGACGCCAGCCCACCCGCGGTTGCGGCGAGCAATATCACCCAGGGAAACGGTACCTGCCACAGGAACATGGCGAGGAAGGCGCTAACCGCAAGTGCCATCGCACCCGCAGTATGCAGCGATCGCCGGCCGATCCGGATGATCGCCTGCAGCACGATGACTATGACCGCGGCTTTCAGGCCGGCGAACAGTCCCTGGATAACGGGCAGGTTTCCGGAGGTCACGTAGAGATAGCTCAGGCAGAGGATTACGATGAAACCCGGCAGGATAAAAAGCGTACCTGCGATCAGGCCTCCGCGGATCTTGTGCAACATCCAGCCGACGTAGGTTGCGAGCTGCTGTGCCTCCGGTCCCGGCAGCAGCATGCAGAAATTCAACGCGTGCAGAAAACGCGTTTCGCTGATCCAGCATTTCTCCTCTACGAGTATGCGATGCATGAGCGCGATCTGGCCGGCCGGTCCGCCAAAGCCGAGCAGGCCGATCTTTGCCCACACCAGCGTTGCCTCGCGCAGGTTGACATTTGGCGTGGACTCGGCATTCAGCCGTGCTTGCTCGTTCAAATGCACACCACCCTGTCAGCGCCAGGATCGCGCAATCTCAGGCCTGGGCTGTGCGGAAGTAGCGATACAGGTCCTCGAACAATGCGCTGCCACGCTCGATGCGCTGGTCGTCGTCATCCGTTCCCGCGACTATGCCGGCAAGAACGTGCGCAATTCCCTCGGTTTCCGGGCGGCCGAATTTGGCATCCTTCAAATCGATGTCGTGCACGATCTCGCCCACGCTCGTGAGCGCTGCATCGTTCTGCCCCGTCAGACGCGCGAGAACCTCGAACGTGCACAGGTTACCCTCGTGCGTGAACTCCGCATCCACCATGTCGAAACGAATCTCGCCCCTGGTTGGTTTGTATTGCTTGTCCGCCGTGAATTTGAACCGGGCGCCGGCATCGATCCAGCGCCGGATGAGCCAGGCGCTGGCGATCCGGTCGACGCGAACGCCGCGACGCGTGACCCATACGCGACCACCAAGGTCCTGCATTGCAACAGCAGCCATGTTTCTACCCTCCTTTTCAACGTGACCCAACTTGCCGCTCGTGAGCTCTGCCAGCTCGCGTATGGCCGCTTCAACCGGCACACGGCCATCGGCATCGAAGAAATCGATGCTGTCGATCTCGTCGATGCGTTTGCGCGCGCGCGCGAGGCTACGGTTTGCATTTTCCCGCACGGCCTCGTCATTCACTTTGTCATCACGCAGGCCGACAATCGCGCTCTCGACCTCGTGCTGCAGCAGCAGGTAGTCGGCATTGCGCGCGTCGTTGAACAGCTGCCGGATCTGCTCATCGCTCATGCCGTTGACGAAGCGCGATTCGAGGATCGCGCCGTCGGCCCCGCTGCCCTGCAGTTCCTTCAGCAGCCACGCAAAGTCCTCTTGCGACTGTTCGTTCAGCGGCAGGACGTAAACCGAATTCTTGATTGCGATTGCGCCGACGCTTTGCAGGCGCCGCCAGACCTTGACGCGGCGCGAGTCCGGGCCGGCCGGGAATTGATAGACGAGCAGCAGCCAATCGGCGGCTGCCGCGTTGCTTTTCGGCTTCGCCGGCACTGTACGGAGTTCGCGTCCTGGCGCTGGAGGCATTGGAAATAAATGATAAGAACAGTTGTTACAGGTAATGTAACAGATGTAATATAGTCCCGGCAAGGGATCTGAACGGGGGAGGACAGCTGTGGCAGGTAACGAAACATTGCTGCTGGGGCAGGCCGAGGTGGCGCGCACCATGCGCCTTCCGGATTACATCGATGCCGTCGAGGACGCCTTCCGGCGGCTAGGCGAGGGTCGGGTGACGGTGCCTGGAGTGGTACACATGGCAGCGCCCGACGGTACGTTTCATATCAAGTCGGCTGCATTCCTCGGCGAGCCACACTACGTCGCGGTCAAGGTGAACGGCAACTTCCCGGACAACCGGCAGAAAAACGGGCTACCAACCATCCAGGGCGCGATTATCCTGTGCGATGGCCGCAACGGTTCGCTGCTCGCGGTGATCGACACCGGCGAGGTGACGGCGATGCGTACCGGGGCGGCGACAGCCGTGGCGGCAAAACATCTTGCACCGCCCGACACGGCAGTTGCTACAGTCATCGGTTGTGGCATCCAGGGCCGGGTGCAAATGCTTGCGTTGCAAGCAGTACTGCCTGTTGTGACCGTGTACGCCTTCGATCTCGACCGGCAGCGTTGCGAGGCCTTCGCTGCACGCATGCGGGATGAAACGGGCCTCGACGTCATCGCAGTCGATGAGCTTGCGGACGCCACGCGCGCGAGTCAGGCAATCGTGACCTGTACGTCGTCGCGCAAGCCGTTCCTCGGACGGGAACACGTGTCGCCCGGAACGTTCATTGCCGCGGTCGGTGCCGACAACGCCGACAAGCAGGAGCTGCATGCCGAATTGCTGCGGCAGTCGAAACTTGTTGTGGACCTGATCGACCAATGCGCCGAGATGGGTGAGCTGCACCATGCGCTGGATGCCGGTGTCATGCAGCGCAGCGACGTTTATGCCGAACTGTCGCAGGTAGTGGCGCGATCCGGGCAGCCCGGAATGCGAACCGACGACATCGTCATCTTCGATTCGACCGGAACTGCGATCCAGGATGTCGCGGCAGCCGGCATGATCTATGAACGTGCCAAGGCCCGTGGCATCGGTACGGCGATGCGGTTCGCCTGACCGCTACTTGCCGGGCCCGGTGCGGCGAAAGGGGAAAAGTGCCATTAAAAAGGTGTCAGGTTTATT
>JAKEGN010000362.1 GCA_022615525.1 Woeseiaceae bacterium | reverse complement strand
TCGCCTTGTTTGCCGGCAATCCGCAGGCCGGTACGCTGAGCCTCGATGGCCGCATGATCGACAGGCCGCATCTGGTCCAGGCGCAAAGGATCCTGCAATTCGCGGATCGCGATGCGGCGACAGAATAAGAAACGACAGGAAGGAACAATGCAAAAGGTTTACAAGGTGCCCGGGGCCTGGGCGAAGAAAGCCTGGATCGACGGCGATCGCTACGCCGAAATGTACCGGCAGTCACTTGAGGACAGCGAGGGCTTCTGGGCCGGACAGGCGGCGCGCATCGACTGGGTAAAACCGTTCACACAGGTGCGTGATGTTTCCTTTGCCAGGGATGATGTGCACGTGCGCTGGTATTACGACGGCACGCTTAACGTCTGTTACAACTGCGTGGACCGTCACCTGGCGAAACGGGCGGACGAGGTCGCCATCCTCTGGGAAAGCGATGACCCCTCACGCGATTCGACGATGACTTATCGCGAACTGCACGCGCGAGTCTGCCGCTTTGCCAACGTGCTGAAAAAACTCGGCGCAGGGAAGGGAGACCGCGTCACTATCTACATGCCGATGATTCCGGACACGGCAGTGGCGATGCTGGCCTGTGCGCGCATCGGCGCGATTCATTCCGTGGTGTTCGGCGGATTCTCGCCGGATGCGCTGGCCGGCAGGATCGAGGATTGCGAATCCACGATCGTCGTCACCACCGATGAGGGTGTCCGGGGCGGCAAGGTAATACCGCTGAAGGCGAACGTCGATGTGGCCGCCTCGCGGCCCGGAGTCACGTCGCTCAAGAAAGTACTGGTCGTCCGCCACACGGGCGGTGCCGTCGCATGGGACGCAAAACGCGATGCTTGGCTGCACGAACTCGAATCGACAGTCGACGCGGATTGCCCCTGCGAGGAAATGGGCGCCGAGGATCCGTTGTTCATTCTTTATACCTCGGGCTCGACCGGCAAACCGAAAGGCGTGCTGCACACGACGGGCGGCTACCTGGTCTACGTGTCGATGACGCACCAGTACGTGTTCGATTACCGTCCCGGTGAAATCTACTGGTGCACGGCCGACGTCGGCTGGGTGACGGGCCACAGCTATATCGTTTACGGTCCGCTGGCGAATGGCGCCACCACGCTGATGTTCGAAGGCGTGCCGAACTACCCGACTGCCTCGCGTTTCTGGGAGGTCTGCGACAAACACCAGGTGAACATCTGCTACACCGCGCCGACCGCACTGCGCGCGTTGATGCGCGAAGGCGATGAGCCGGTGAAGCGCACATCCCGCAAGAGCCTGAGGTTGCTGGGATCCGTGGGCGAGCCGATCAATCCGGAGGCCTGGGAGTGGTATTACCACGTCGTCGGCGACGGGCGTTGCCCGATCGTCGATACCTGGTGGCAGACCGAAACGGGCGGGATCCTGGTCAGCCCCTTGCCCGGTGCCACGGACCTCAAGCCGGGTTCGGCTACCAGGCCGCTATTCGGTGTGCGCCTGGAAGTCGTCGACGGCGACGGCAAGGTCCTCGAGGGCGAAGCGGTCGGCAATCTCGTGATCACCGACAGCTGGCCAGCGCAGATGCGAACGGTATATGGCGATCACCAGCGTTTCGTCGACACCTATTTTTCGGCGTTTCCGGGCAAGTATTTCACCGGCGATGGCGTGCGCCGCGACGCGGATGGCTATTACTGGATCACCGGGCGGGTCGACGACGTGCTGAACGTGTCCGGCCACCGCCTCGGCACCGCCGAGGTAGAGAGTGCGCTGGTGGCGCACAAGGACGTGGCCGAAGCGGCCGTGGTCGGCTACCCGCACGAGATCAAGGGACAGGGAATCTACGCCTATGTAACGCTGATGAATGGCGTCACCCCGAGCGATGCGCTGATGCAGGAACTGAAATTGTGGGTACGCAAGGAAATCGGCGCGATCGCCGCGCCCGACCTGATCCAGTGGGCCCCCGGATTGCCGAAGACGCGTTCGGGCAAGATCATGCGGCGCATCCTGCGCAAGGTTGCGGAAAACGATTACGGCAATCTTGGCGATACGTCGACGCTGGCGGACCCGGGCGTCGTGCAAAGCCTCATTGAAAATCGCATGAATCGCTGAAGCGGAAGCCTGCGATCGCTGCGGCGCGGCTCAGTCGTCGGTGTCGATGCGGTCCAGGCGCTTGTACTCGCCGATGTGCCTCTCGTAGGCGCGCACGAAATCCTCGCCGAAGTGCTGCGGAAACTTGCCGGAACCCGGCTGCGTCATGATCGGGTACAGGTCCCGGTACAACTGCCAGTACTTGATCTGGTTGAGGAACCGGAGCAACGCATTGCTCTTCAGGGTGCGATTGAAATTCTGCTCCAGCTCGTCCGGGTCGAAACGATCGGAAAACTCGTGGAACGCCTCGGTCATGCCTTCGAGCATCGCATCCTGGTGGAACTTGAGGTCCCTGCACACTTCCTTCACGCTGTCCTGGGGCCCCAGGTACTCGCCGTCACGCCCGACCAGCATCTGTTTCATCGAGTCTCTCTTGTTTGCCGAGAGCTTGAGCGGATTATTGTGCCGCGGCAGTACCGTCGTCTGGTCCAGCCGGAACATGCTCTTCATGCTGGCGCGACTCACGAGGAGATCGGTGATGCCGCTGACGAACTCGTTCAGCACTTTGCCCGCATTCTGCATGATCTCCACCGGGTCGGTTGCCGGATGCAGTTCCGTCCGGTCAATGCCGGCGGCCTCGAGGAATGTGTCCAGCAGGTCGTCCGCGGAGAACTCACCCGCCACCGGCGGCTGCAGGGGATTGACCTGCTGGCTGACGAGCGGATCGTGCTTGCGCGATCGCTTGCCGTTCTTCGCCTGCTGGGCGGCGCCGAACAGTGCTTCCTGGAACTCCTCATCGCCGGTGATCGCTTCCTCATCCAGCAGTTGCACACCGGTGCGCAGTATCTGTTCCGGAACCATTTGCCCGATCCTGTCCGGCACGACGCTCTCCGGGGCTGGCGGCGGAAACTCCAGGCCCTCGCCTTCGTCGACGTGCACGCGGAACTCGAAATCGCCCATGCGCAGCCGGTCGCCATCGAACAGCCGCCGCGGCTTGCCTTTGCCCAGGGGTTCGTCCTCGTCGTTGACGTAAACGCCGTTGGTGCTGACATCGGCGAGGTAGTATGCGCCGCTCTGGTAGTCGACGGTGGCGTGGCGGCCCGAGATGAACTTGTCGGGGTCGGGAAGTATCCAGTCGTTCTCGAGCGCGCGGCCGATGGTGCCACCGGTCTCGCGAAACTGGCGCACGTAATCGTCGCCAAGGAGGTCCTTGTGCTCACTCGTTATTTCAAGTTGTAACGGCATCGCGTGTTCCAGAACCCGGGTGACGCCCGAACGCATCGATCGCAGGGCGCAGCACTTATCCGCAAATACTGCCGAGAAGCAAGGGCTTAGGCTGCCAAACAGTTCACATAAATCGACACGCCGGCAGCGGCGCCAGGGGCCCGACAGGGCAATACAGACCAGATGCGGGCAATATGGCCCCGGCCTCGCCGGACGGTTTCGGGCAGGCAATTTCGGTACACTAGATTGCTATCCACTATTCCGTCAGTCGTCCGGAAAAAAAACTGCGATGAGCAACAAGACTCTCTACAAGATCGTCTTCATGAGCCAGGGACAGGTGTACGAGATCTATGCCCGTAGCGTTGCCCATGGTGCGCTGTTCGGTTTTGTCGAGGTGGAAAAGCTGGTGTTCGGCGAGCGCAGCTCGGTGGTCGTGGACCCGTCCGAGGAAAAGATCAAATCCGAGTTCGAGCACGTCAAGCGTACCTATCTGCCGATGCATTCCATCATTCGCATCGACGAGGTCGACAAGCAGGGGAAGAGCAAGATCTCGAAACTCGAGGGCGGCAATGTGGCGCAGTTTCCGGTGCCCGTCTATACGCCAGGCGGCACCTCCGGCAAGAGCTGACGGCGCCAGAATGCTGGTCGCCCGATGACTGCTCCAGTATCATCCGCGAAGTCCCGCACGCCATCCCACTCGAGCATAAGGCTTCCGCAGCTTGTCCAAACCTGCGACTGATCGGCAACCCGTGTTGTTTCGCCAGGCCGGACCCTGCCTGGAAATTGCAGGCCAGTCCGCCTGGTCGGAGTTTCGCATCGGCAAACTCCTGCGCCTGCTGCAGCAGGCGGATCCGCGCATTACCGGACTGGCATCGCGCTACCTGTATTTTGCCGACCTGGATCGCGCAATTTCCGATGCGGATCGCGAACGCCTCGATAAGCTGCTGCTGTCCGGCGAGTTCGCG
>JAKEGN010000361.1 GCA_022615525.1 Woeseiaceae bacterium | reverse complement strand
TCGACCTTCCAGTACCAGCCGGTCGTACCGGTCGGATCCTGGGACAGGAACTGGTCGAACAGTTCGCCCGACTCGATCTTCTCGATCGTATTGTCGATACGCGAGGTCTCTTCGTAAAACGCTTCGATGGCGTTGATGTAATGATCTGCCGCCTGGCTGATCGAGTCGAGCTTGGCCATAGCATAGGGAATGGCGAGCATCGATTCCTGTACCGCGGGATCGAGCAGATTGCGCCCGCGCAACTCCATCCAGGGCACCAGCGCACGCTGGAAATTGTCGATCTCCGCATCGGCCCAGCCCACGCCAAGCAATGCCTTGTTCGAGAACGGCCCCGACAGACGAACTCGTTGCAGCACCGGTTTCGCCGACAGCGGCTGGCCGTCCTGCAGGTACGCATATCCCAAAGCCAGGTTCGCCTTGTCACGCAGGGCACTGAGCTCTTCGTTGTACGGGTCGAGCTGACCCAGCTCGTCCAGCATGCCGACCGCGGAATTGATGCGGCCGCTGCGCACCATGGCTACACTCAGGTTGTACCTTGCGTAGCTCGCCCACTCGTTCTTGCCGCGCCAGGCGTTCAGCACTTCGATCGCCTGGTCGTGGCGGCCCTGGTCGATCAGGATCTGCGCCTGCAACATCCGGCGCTCGGGTTCGAGTTCCGGCGGCAGCTCGTCGCGGATGTTGGCGAGCGCCTGCTCGGACTCCGCCAGGTAACCCCGCTGCAGCCAGATCTTGGCGAGGAAGAACCAGGTCCGGTCACGAATCTGCGGATCGACGTTGTCGGCCAACAGGCGTTCGAAGATCTCCGCGGCGCGCAGGTGATGGCCGTACGACAGGTACAGGCCGCCGAGCAGCAGTTCCGCCTCCGCACCGTGATTCGGCAGATGCGTCTGCTGTTGCGCCGCCATCAGGCGCACGATCGCCGGAAAATAGTCGTCCTGGTAGAAATAGAACAGGACCTCGCCGTAATGCGGGTCCTTTATGACGGTGGGTGGCTTCCGATCGTCTGCCGCGCGCGCTTCAGGCGTTGCCACCGTGACCGCGAAAACGAGCCATGAAACCAGACAGATGGCGCGGCAGGGAATCAACGATCACTCCCATTCCCTGATCATGAACTCCGGCTGTTGTTTGGCTACGCGATCACTGATCTCCATCTCGACGTATTTGGCGCCGATGCCCTTGTTGAAGGTCATGGTCGCGCCGCGCCGGTAGTCCCGGACATGCGGACCCTTGCCCGTGAACACGGCGATCAATTCGTGGTCCCCAACCTTGAGGTTTCCCATGTGCACGCGATGCACGCCGCCCCTGAGCAATGCACTCGCTTCGCGTTCCGTGTACAGGTAATTGGCGACCTCCTTGCCGTCGATCTGCAGTGACACCGAATCCAGTTCGAAATACTCGCCGACATCCATGGAGATGAAGAATGCGACCTGGGAGTTCGCCGGAAACAGCAATTCCTCCTCCAGCAGGAAAAGGTCCCGGTTGAGATCGAGAACTTCCTTCTTCAGCGATTGCACGTCCTCATCGAGGCTGCGGAACTGGCCGTCGGCCTGCGCCTTGGCCGTCTCGCCTGCGGCGGCGCTGGCGGCCACGGCGTCCTGGTCGACGATCGCTGCACCCTGGGCCAAGGCCACCAGCATGCCGGCGAGCCACAGCACGGCGATCGCGGCAGCATTGGTGACCATGCGGTTGTTGTTGATTGTCACTTCGACTCTCCTGCTGCGCGTCGGCAGCACCTGCTACTCCCGGAGGAGCGACCGGATTTCGGTCAGGTAATGTTCTTCGTAACCGGGTTTGTAACCGTGGTGCACATAACGAACCGTGCCGGCACGATCGAGCAACACGGTGACCGGCATCGCCTCTACCTGGTAGAGCTTGCTGACGGCCTTGGTCTCATCGAAAAGTACCGGGAACGTCACGCCGAGGTTTTGCACCATGTCCATGGCGCGGTTGGCGTCGTCGTCGATATTGACGCCGAGCAAACGGAAGCCTACCCGCTGGTAGCGGTTGTGAAGTTCCTCGAGTAACGGCATTTCCTGCTGGCAAGGGCCGCACCAGGTGGCCCAGAAATTGATCATCACGACTTCGCCGCGATATTCGCTCAGGCGGAGGTTTTCACCGGTGGCGCTTCTCAGTGCGAAGTCCGGAGCCGGTTGGCCGGTCAATCCGGATGAGGCGAGGCCGCCGAGCGCGAAGAATCCGAGAAATGCTCCAACCAGTATTGGTCTTAGTCCTTTCATGATCCTCTTCCTTGTCGTTCGCGGTTCGTCTGTCTGCCGCGCGGACGTCCGCGCACGAGAACAGGCAGCCGTTCCAGGTCACCCATAACAGCCTTTCGTGGCATCTGTTCGATTGCGATTCGTTGCAACGGCAACTCGCAGCGCAAGCCGCATGGCAACAAGGAATTTCGCCGCTGCCCATGGCGGCGATCGACGCCGGATTCCCGCATGGAATGGTGACAGCCGGAGGCCGTTGGCAGCCGTGATGATCGTCACAAATGGTCGGTCCGGGGTATACATAATTGCTGACTCCCCGGGGTGGTGCGCGCTCCCGAGGGATGACTCAATAATAGTCGTATATTTATGAATTTAAAGGAAAAAAGCGTCGCCTTTCGGCGACAGAAAAGGTCGCGTTTATGCGACAGAAACGGGGATTACTGACTGTTGTCAGCAGCTTCCGCGGAATCCGGCGGACGCAGGCCGTCGGAATAAAAAAGCCGTCCCTCGGCGTCGATCACGATGCCTTCGTAATCGGGCAAGGTCGCGATCAGACGCAGTCCCTTGTCGACGCCCATGATGAACACCGACGTCGACAATGCGTCGGTAATGACGGCATCCGGTCCGACGATCGTCGCGCTGTGCACGCCGTTGGCCGGCTCGCCGGTCGCCGGCTGAATGATGTGGTGATAGCGCTTGCCGTCTTCCTCGAAATAGCGCTCGTAGTCGCCGGACGTGGATATCGCTTCGTTGACCAACGGGATGCTGATCGCGACCTCGCCTTCCTTGCGCGGATCACGGATACCCACCATCCACGGCTGGCCGCGGCGGTCGCCGAGCAGCCTCGAGTCGCCGCCGGCGGTGACGATACCGTTGCGCACGCCGCGCTCCCGCAGCAGCTCCACGGCACGTTCGACGGTATAACCCTTGGCGATGCCGCCGAGATTGATACGCACCCCCTGCTCCGCAAAACTGACTGTGTTATTGACCGGGTCGGCGTGCACCAGCCGGTAATCGATGTGCGGCAATTCCATCCGGATGGTCGCGGCATCCGGGCGACGGTGTTCGCGAAAATCGTAATGCTGGCCGACGCTTTCATAGGTGATGTCGAATGCCCCGAGCGTAAGCCTCGACACATCGAGGGAACGCAGAATCAGTTGCGTGAGTTCCGGGCCGGCGTCGACCGGGCCATTCGCCGCCTCGCGATTGATCTCCGAGATTCGGCTGTCCTCGACGTAGGTGCTCATCAGCTGGTTGATGCGCGCCACTTCGGCAAATACAGCTTCCACCGCTTCATTGCCTGCAACCGGATCGTCATGCCACAGGTATACGCTGATCTCGGTGCCCATCATCGGCCGGGTATCGCCGAACCACTCGGCAAGCGATGAGGTTGAAATGAGGCTCAAGGCAAGGATTGCGGCGACTAGTGTTGGCACAGGCCAGGGTTTATCCTTGCTGCCACGCTGAATCACCGCGGAGGTGGATTGTGACGTCATTTCTGATATTCCTGGCGGTAATCGTTGCCCTGGCGCTGTATGCGATCGGTATCTATAACAATCTGGTCAATTCGCGCAACCGGGTCAAGAACGCCTTTGCCCAGATCGACGTGCAACTGACCCGACGTCACGACCTGATTCCGAACCTGATCGAGGCTGTCAAAGGCTACATGAAACACGAGCGCGAGACACTCGATGCAGTCATCCGGGCGAGGAATTCAGCGGTTTCGACCCTGGACGCCGTGAAATCGGATCCGTCCAATGCAGAGGCGATCCAGAAACTGGGCGCGGCGGAAGGGGCGCTGGGCAGCGCTCTCGGGCGGCTGTTCGCCCTGTCCGAGGCCTATCCCGACCTGAAGGCCAACCAGAACATGATGCAATTTCAGGAGGAGCTCTCGAGCACCGAGAACAAGGTCGCGTTCTCGCGCCAGGCCTTTAACGACGCGGTACTCGCATACAACAACGCCGTGCAGAATTTCCCGAACAGCATCCTCGCCGGCATGTTCCGGTTCGATCCGGCTTCCTTTCTCGATATCGAATCGGAGGAGAAGCGCCAGGTACCGAAAGTGTCGTTCACCTGATCGGGGCGCGACAGGCAGCATCGTCAATGCCGTCGTAAACGTCGCCGCATTGCCGTGAATTTTTTCGATGCACAGGACAACGCCCGGCGTGTAACGCGGTGGCTGGTCATCGTCTTTGTCGTCGCGACGGTGCTGATCGTTGCGTGCGTGGCACTCGTCGCCGGCGCCGCAAACGTCATGCTGGATGCGGGACAATCGGGCATGAACCCGTCGGTCATGCTGGCGGCTGCTGTCATCACGGCCCTGTTCATCGTCGGCGCCACCGCCTGGAAGACCGCGCACCTGGCGCGGGGAGGTGGCCAGGTCGCAATCGACATGGGCGGCACGCTGGTCGCGCCGGATACCGTCGATCCGCTGCGCCGGCGCCTGCGTAACGTGGTCGAGGAGATGGCGATTGCCTCGGGCGTGCCGGTACCGGAAATCTACGTGCTGGAAGCGGAACCCGGCATCAACGCGTTCGCCGCAGGATTTGCACCGGGCGACGCGGCAGTTGCGGTAACGCGCGGTACGCTCGAGTCGCTGGACCGGGACGAGCTGCAGGGCGTCATAGCGCATGAATTCAGCCATATCCTGAATGGCGACATGCGACTGAACATAC
>JAKEGN010000360.1 GCA_022615525.1 Woeseiaceae bacterium | reverse complement strand
TCCCCTGCTGGGGAATGCTGGAAAAACTGGCGCCGGCGATCCTGGCCGGCGTGCCCGTCATCATCAAGCCCGCATCGAGCACTGCCTACCTCGCCGAACTTGTGTTTCGCAGGATCATCGAGTCCTCGATACTGCCGCAGGGCGCGGCGCAGCTCGTGTGCGGCGACCTCGGCGACCTGTTCGATAACCTCGACTGCCAGGACACGATTGCTTTCACCGGCTCGAAGGCCACTGCCGAAAAGCTTGCGCGACATCCGAGGGTGCTTTCGGAGACCGTTCGGTTCACGGCCGAGACCGATTCGCTCAATATGTCGATACTCGGCCCGGACGCCGCACCGGGCACGCCGGAGTTCGACCTGTTCGTATGCGAGGTCACTCGCGAGATGGTCAGCAAGGCAGGCCAGAAATGCACTGCCATACGCCGCGTCATCGCGCCGTCGGAATTTTCCGCCGGCCTGGTGAAGGCGCTCTCGGGCGAACTCGGAAAAGTGCGCATCGGCAATCCGGCCAGCAAGGATGTCGACATGGGAGCGCTGGCAAGCCAGGCGCAGCGCGACGAGGTGCGGGCAAGGGTCAGGGACCTTCGTGCCGAAGCCAGCGTCGTGTTCGGCAATCACGATGATTTCTCAGTGACCGGTGCAGACATCCGCAAAGGCGCATTCTTCATGCCGACGCTGTTGCACTGCGAACGGCCGCTTGCCTCGCGCGCCGTCCACTCCGTGGAGGCTTTCGGCCCGGTCAGCACCGTACTGCCATACGACAGTCTCGACGAAGCCATCGAACTCGCACGACTCGGGGCTGGCAGCCTTGCCGGTTCCATCTTCACCAATGACAACGAGGTCGCGCGCGACCTGGTGCTGGGTTGCGCCGCATGGCACGGTCGCATGCTGGTCATCAATCGCCATTGTGCCGGTGAATCCACCGGGCACGGCTCCCCATTGCCGCATCTCGTGCACGGGGGACCGGGACGCGCCGGCGGCGGCGAAGAACTGGGTGGGATCAGGGCGGTACTGCACTACATGCAAAGAACCGCATTGCAGGGCTCGCCGGACATGCTGTCGCACATCGGCCATCGATGGATTCGCGGCGGCACCGAGCTCGATCCCGGCGTTCATCCGTTCCGCAAGACCTTCGAGGAGCTGCGCATCGGTGACACGCTGAACACTGGTTCGCGTGAAATCACACTGGAGGACATCGATCATTTCGCGGAATTCACCGGTGACCGCTTCTACGCCCATACAGACGAGGAAGCCGCGCGCAAGAATCCGTTCTTCGACGGCCGGGTCGCGCACGGCTACCTGATCGTATCGTTCGCCGCCGGACTCTTCGTCGATCCGGACTTCGGCCCGGTACTCGCCAACTACGGTATCGACAACCTGCGATTTGCGAAGCCGGTCAACTACGGAGATACGCTGAAGGTGCGCCTGACCTGCAAGCAGAAAACGTTGCGCGAAGGGTCCGGTTACGGCGAAGTACGTTGGGACACCGAAGTCGTCAACCAGCTCGACGAGGTCGTCGCGAGCTACGACGTGCTCACCATGGTCGCCACGCGCGAGGAATGGCAGAAAATCCAGGCACTGTAGGAGCGAGCAGCGCTCGCGACAGCGATCCTGACAATGCGCTATACGCCGATTAGCTGCGACGAGGAGGAGCGTCGCCTGCAGTGCTCGCCTTTACCTTGATAAGCAAGCAGCAACTCTTCAACAAATCCGAGATCGCCTATAGCCAATCGCCATAGAATCTCCTACAGGTCGCGGAATGGCAGCGCGGTGTCAGCCTTGATTTCTTTCAGCACGATGTTGGAGCGCACCTGCGACACGCCAGGCAGGCGAAAAATAAAGTCGTCGAGGAAGCGGTTGTAGGCATCCATGTCCTCGACCACCACCCGCAGGTGGAAATCGGCCTCGCCGCTGGTGGCAAAACACTCCAGCACTTCCGGATGGCGCAGGACTTCCCGCACGAAGTTGTCGACATTCTTCTGCTCGTGGCGCGCCAGCGAAACGAGCGTCATCGATGAAAGGCCGAAGCCCGCCTTCCTGGCATTGACCTGCACCGCGTAGCGTTCGATCACGCCTTCTTCTTCCAGGCCGCGGACGCGCCGCCAGCAGGCGGAACTCGACATGCCGACCTTGTCGGCCAGCTGTTGCATGGTCAGCCGACCGTCCTTTTGCAGCTCGCGCAGGATGCTGCGGTCACGATTGCTGAGCATGACTTGTGTCACTTTTCTCAAAAACGTGCAATATCGTACCGTAACAGGCTGATCTTTGGTTATTTATATCATTTCTTCGGCCAGACCCGGGCATTTCTGGCAAACGCTTGCGCCGGGAATCTGCCAGAATCCCTGCAGCGCCGTGCATTCAACAGGAGCGATCATGACCGCATCCTCTGCTCTTCGGGCCCCGGAATATCCGCTCGACAACTACGAACTCGAGGACCGCTACCGGCGCGAGTCCGGGCGCGTGTTTCTGACGGGTACCCAGGCGCTGGTCCGCCTGCCGTTGATGCAACGAACCATGGACCGGGCGGCCGGGCTCAATACCGCCGGGTTCATCAGCGGTTATCGCGGCTCGCCGCTCGGCGGCTACGACCAGGAGCTGTGGCGCGCCGGTCGTTTCCTCGCGGAAAACAATATCCGGTTTCTCCCGGCAGTGAACGAGGACCTCGCGGCTACCGCGATACTCGGCACGCAGCAGGTCGAGTCCGAGCCGGGTCGTACCGTCGACGGCGTTTTCAGTATCTGGTATGGCAAGGGACCCGGCGTTGATCGGGCCGGCGATGCGCTGAAGCACGGCAACGCCTATGGCAGTTCGCCGCACGGCGGCGTGCTGGTGGTTGCCGGTGACGATCACGGCTGCGTGTCGTCATCGATGCCGCACCAGTCGGACGTGGCGTTCCTCGCGTGGCTGATGCCGCACCTGAATCCTGCAAGCATTGCCGAATACCTCGAGTTCGGGCTGTATGGCATTGCCCTGTCGCGATTCTCCGGCATGTGGGTGGGATTCAAAGCGATCTCGGAAACCGTCGAATCGGCGATGTCGGTGCAACTGCAGCCGTATCCGCAATTTGCCGTTCCGCCGGACTTCAAGGCTCCGCCGGACGGCCTGCACATCCGCTGGCCGGATTTTCCGGGCCCGCAGATCGAGGAGCGGCTCGAAGCGAAGAAAGCCGCAACCCTCGCATTCGCCGCTGCCAATCCGATCGATCGCAAGATATTCGATGTGCCGAACGCACGATATGGAATCGTCACCACCGGCAAGGCGCACCTCGACCTGATGGAGGCCTTGCGCCTCCTCGATATCGACGAACGCGAAGCACGGCGCATCGGCCTCGATGTCTTCAAGGTCGGTCTCGTCTGGCCACTCTCCCACGATGCCGCGCTGGACTTCGTTCGCGACAAGCACGAGGTGCTGGTTGTCGAGGAGAAACGCGGTCTCATCGAGAGCCAGTTCAAGGAATATTTCTACGATTACCCCGGGCGCAAGCCGAAGCGCATGGTCGGCAAGGAAGATGAACTCGGCCAGCGGCTGGTGCCTTGGGTCGGCGAACTGTCCCCGATCCAGCTTGCAGGCATCGTGGCGAAGCGACTGGACAGCGCGATCCTGGGACTCGATCTGCAGTCGCGTGCAAGAAAACTGCTATCCGGCCAATCCAATGTCATCAAAATCGAGGGAGCCTCGCGCACGCCCTATTTCTGTTCCGGATGCCCGCACAACACATCCACCCGGCTGCCCGAAGGATCCAAGGCACTCGCCGGCATCGGCTGCCATTTCATGGCGAACTGGATGGACCGGGACACCGACGGGCTCATACAGATGGGCGGCGAAGGCATCAACTGGGTTACGCGCTCGATGTTCAGCGGCGGCAAGCACATTTTCCAGAATCTCGGCGACGGAACCTTCTATCACTCGGGCTCGCTCGCCATCCGCCAGGCCGTTGCCGCCAAAACCAATATCACTTACAAGATCCTGTTCAACGACGCCGTTGCAATGACCGGCGGACAACCGGTCGACGGGCCGATCAGCGTGCAGTCGATCGCACACTCGGTGCGTGCCGAGGGTGTGCAGCGCATTGCCCTTGTGTCGGACGAGCCGGAACAGTTCGACCTGCGCAAGTTTCCGCGCGGCACGACGCTGTCGCACCGCCGGGATCTCGATTCCATACAACGGGAGCTGCGCGACATTCCCGGGGTCACGGTCCTGATCTATGCGCAGACCTGCGCAACGGAGAAACGCAGGCGACGCAAGCGCGGCAAACTCGTTGACCCCGACCGCATCGCCGTGATCAATGACCTCGTCTGCGAAGGCTGTGGCGATTGTTCCGTCGAGTCGAACTGCCTGTCGGTGATACCTCAGGAAACACCGTTCGGCCGCAAGCGGCAGATAGACCAGAACACCTGCAACAAGGACTTTTCCTGTGTGAACGGATTCTGCCCGAGCTTCGTCACCGTGCAAGGAGTAAAGAAGACCGCGGCTGGCGTTACGCGAGTCAGCGAATTCCCGGAGCGTAAGCTCGCATCGCTCGGCGAACCGCAGTTGCCGGCGCTGCAGGGCAGCTACAACCTGCTGGTGACCGGTGTCGGCGGCACCGGGGTGGTGACCGTGGGCGCACTGATCACCATGGCCGCACACCTCGAAGGCAAGGGTGCGAGCGTGCTCGATTTCATGGGATTTGCACAGAAGTTCGGCCCGGTGCTGAGTTACATCCGGATTGCCGCGGACACTTCGCAACTGAACCAGGTGCGTATCGATCGCGAACAGGCCGACGCGCTGATCGGTTGCGATCTCGTCGTCAGCTCTTCGCCCGAAGCGTCGAAAACCTATCGGCCTGGCCGAACGAAAGTGGTCATCAACACAACCGAAATGGCCACGGCAGACTTCGTGCGACAGCGAGATGCGTCGCTCAGGTCGGGCGAAAGGGTCGCCGCGATCGAGGCTGTCGTCGGGTCGGAAAATCTCCAGACCGTGCCGGCCAACCGGATCACGGAGAAACTGCTGGGCAATACCATCTATTCCAACGTGCTGATGCTGGGCTATGCCTGGCAAAAGGGGCTGGTGCCGGTGTCGCTGAAAGCCTTGCTTCGCGCCATCGAACTGAACGGCGTCGAGATCGAGCGCAACCGCGAAGCTTTCGGCTGGGGTCGGCTGGCGGCGGCCGATGCGGAATTCCTGCGCTCATGCATGAACGGCGATCCGCGTGCGGATCTTGCGCCGGAGTCGCTGGACAGTGTCATCGCGCGCAGGGTCGATTTCCTCCGCGAATACCAGGACGAGGCGCTGGCACGGAAGTTCGTTGCGCTGGTCGACAAGGTACGTGCCGCGGAATCACGCATCGGCCAGGGAACCGGGCTTGCCGAAAGTGTCGCGCGGGCATATTTCAAGACTCTCGCCTACAAGGACGAGTACGAGGTTGCACGGCTGCACACGCAGACCGGTTTCCTGACCGGCCTGCGCGAGAAATACGGCAAAAACGTCAAAGTCAGCTTTCACCTGGCACCGCCGCTGCTCGGCGGAAAGACCGACGCGCGCGGTCGGCCTCGGAAGCGGGAGTTCGGGCCCTGGATCATTCCGCTGTTCAGTGTGCTGGCGAAGTTGCGTCGACTGCGCGGCTCACGCTTCGACCTGTTCGGCCTGACGGCGGAGCGCCGCATGGAACGCGCGTTGATCGGCGAGTTCGAACAGACGGTCGACAGTCTCCTGCAGAGCCTGAGTGGCGGCAACATTGCGGCAGCGACCGCGATCGTCAATCGTTACCTCGACATCCGCGGCTACGGCCCGGTCAAGGAGCAGGCAGCGCACG
>JAKEGN010000359.1 GCA_022615525.1 Woeseiaceae bacterium | reverse complement strand
GAAGCATTCCGGCGACTCGTTCGTCACCCACGCTGGATCGAGCCAGCGCGCCAGCTGCTGGAAGACGACATCTACATCCATCAACTGCGGGTCAATCCGAAGGCACCGTTCGACGGCGAAAGCTTCTGGTGGCATCAAGACTACGGCACCTGGCGCCTGGAAGACGGCATGCCGACGCCAAGAGCCTTGATGCTCGGGCTCTACCTCGACGACGTCACGGCGGCGAATGGGCCACTACTCGTGATTCCCGGTTCGCATCACCACGGTGCGATCGACGAGGTGCATCCGGACCGCAACGAGAACGGCTACACTGTCGTCGACATCGATCGCCCGGCGATCGCGCGGCTGGTCGAGACGCACGGCATCGAGGCGTTGACTTTCCCGGCCGGCACGGCCGTGTTCATTCACTGTAATCTCGTTCACGCTTCCCCTGAAAACCTGACGCCGCACCGACGCACCATCGTCTACCTGAACGCGAACGCGGTCAGCAACCGCATCACCCGGCTGGTTCGGGCCGAACATCACGCGAGTCGGGACTTCACGCCGCTGGTGCCCCTGGCGGACGACTGCCTGGCGGCGCTCGCGGCCGAGCCGGTCGCGGCTTGATCGTGCGCCATCGCATCACCCGGTTGCACTGCGCCCCGGTGATCGACGCCCCATTTCGTCCAGAGATCAGCCGCCAACACGAAGCCACCCGTCACACACACCGTGAGGGGCGGGGAGCCGCATCGTTCGAGGCTCCGCCACCGAGGGCATGATTTTCGTGGCCACGGCCATCGGAAGTCAGCCGAGAACGACACGCGCAGGCACAGCCGGTGCTCGTCCGACGATCGCCCCGGTCGCCGCAGCGACCAGACCGAGCAGCGACGCGATGAACGCGCCGAACGCTGCCTTGGACACTGCCTCCGCCGCGACATCGGCGGCCTCGAGGCTCTGCTGGCGCACCGCGAGCAAATTGTCCTGCGCAGCCTTCATTGATTCGTCGGCCTTCGCGACCAACCGATCATAAGCCTGCTCGGCATCGCCCTGGCTGATGCCGAACCGCGTATCCATCTGTGCGAGCACATCCTGCCGGTTCTCTGGTGACAAGAGGTTGCCTTGCTCTGTCAGTTGCTGCTTCAACCGCTCGAAATGGGCCTTGGCGGACGACGGGTCCTTGATGGTGGCAGTGATCGCCGTCATCAGTGCAGCCTCGCCTCGCTGGCGCTCCGTGTCACTGAACACCGCATCCAGTATCTACCTGGACTGGTCGTTGAACTGTTCTGGCGTGACACCCCGATCGCGCAGCCCGTTGCGAATCGGCTCGGACAGGGCGTCCATGCTGAGATTCGCAGGCTTCAGGTCTGGTAGTTCGATATCGTTTGGAACGATCGCCTCTCCCACCGATTTCGCCGAAGATGCCGCCGCCGACAGCACATTGGCACTACCGGGGATGACCGTGCCGATTGCTGATCAGTCAATTCTCACTGCTTCATCAACATCGCCGGCCTGACGATTGTCGACATCAGCGACTCAGGGAAGTCACGTGCAATCCGCTCCGCCTTCGATCGCGACGCAGAACACGATCCCCGCATTTCATCCCCTCAATCCCCCAGCAGCCGCCCCGCCTCGATAATCTGCTTCAGAAACTGTCGTGTGCGCGGCTCCACCGGATTCCCGAAGATCTGCTCAGGCGGACCCTTCTCCAACAGCCTGCCCTGTTCGAGAAACACCACCATGTCCGACACTTCGCGGGCGAACTGCATCTCGTGAGTGGCCAGGAACATGGTCATGCCCTCTTCGGCCAGATCACGCACGATGTTGAGCACCTCGGCCACGAGTTCGGGGTCCAGCGCCGAGGTGATTTCATCCAGCAGAAGCGCCTTCGGCCGCATGGCGATGGCGCGCACGATCGCCACGCGCTGCTGCTGGCCGCCGGACAACTGGTCGGGGTAATACTCGGCGCGCTCGCCCAGTTGCACCTTGTCCAGCAGGGCGCGGGCCTGGTCGCGAGCGGCCTCGCGGGGCTCGCCCAACAGGCGCATCGGCCCGGCCATGATGTTTTCTTCCACCGACAGGTGTGGAAACAGATTGAAGGACTGGAACACCATGCCGACCTTGCGGCGCAGTCGGTTCTGATCGACGCCGGGGCCGGACACCACATCGCCGTCAATGATGATCCGGCCATCATTGATGGACTCGAGCGCGTTCAGGCAGAGCTTACCTGAGAGACTGGATGAAAAGCGTGCCGCACGACAAGCTTGCGAACGCACGATCGCGGGGATTGAGTTGATACAGTGACGGCGTGATGCATCGTTCACTGTTCATAGGGATTTTCGCCTTGCGGCACCTGTTTCTGATCGGCTATGACATCAGCGCTGACTCGGCGCGGCGGCGCGCCCTGAAACTGCTGAAAGGCCATGCGGTTGGAGGGCAGAAGTCGTTGTACGAATGTTGGCTCACCACGGGTGAGCTGCAACAGGTCATGGTTGGAATGCGTGAACTGATCGATCAGGAAACTGACCGGGTTGTGTTCGTCCGCCTGGACCCGCGCGCAGCCGTCCTGACTCGCGGTGTCGGCGTTGCGCCAAGCGACGCTGAGTTTTTCTACCAGGACTAACGGGCAGGTAATGGGCGTCCTTTATCTCGACCGGAAGGGTCTTGAACTTCGTCTTGCGGATGCACGCCTCGAATTGCGGGTGGCCGGTGAACCCCCGCGTATGATCCCGGCTGCTCTGCTGGAGCGTGTCGTCATCCGTGCAGAGACCCAACTCTCGAGTCAGGTCTTGTGTGGCCTGGCTTCGCTCGGCGTCTCGATCGCAGTTGTTGGCGGGCGTTTCGGAGAAAAGGTTGCCCTGATGCACGGACCAGGCTCTAACGATGCAAGAGCTCGAATCGCCCAGTGCCAGTTACTCAACGATGAGGCCGCTGCCACGGTTTGGGCGGGCAGGCTTGTGATGTCAAAGTTACGGGCACAACGGCGCTTGCTCGAAATGGCCATGAAGCAGCGTCCTGACCTGCGAAAGCCGCTTTGGGACGGTGTGTCGACGATCGAAAACGTCGAAAAAGCAGCGGAATCGGCGTCGAACCGCGCGAGCCTGCGAGGCTTCGAAGGTGCGGCAGCGGCGGCGTACTTTAAGGCGTACGGGGCTTTGTTTGCTGATTCGCTTGGCTTTACAGGCCGGCGGCGGCGTCCGCCAACCGATCCGGTCAACTCCTGTCTGTCGCTCGCCTATACCTTGCTGCATTCGCAAGCCGTACAGGCATGCCACGGGGCGGGGCTGGAACCGATGGTCGGCATCTACCATCTGCCAAGCCATGGCCGGGCATCGCTCGCGAGTGACTTGATCGAGCCGTGGCGCCCTCGTATCGATCAATGGGTT
>JAKEGN010000358.1 GCA_022615525.1 Woeseiaceae bacterium | reverse complement strand
GGCTGCGCGACCGGCCTGCAGGGCTATGGTCAGCCAGGCAACGGCGAGTGCTGCGACAGCGCTGGCCAGGAACAGCCACGCCCATTCGGCAAACGGCGCCTTGTAGACGAAGCGATTTAGCCAATCCGACATGAAGTAGTATGCCAGCGGCCACGCGATGACGTTGGCCAGCAACACCAGCCTGGTAAAGTCCGCAGTCAGCAGTAACACGATATCCCGGACCGATGCGCCCATGACCTTGCGTATGCCGATCTCCTTGGTGCGCCGCTCGGTTGTAAACGATGCGAGACCGAAAAGCCCCAGGGTGGCAACGAAAATCGCGAAACCGGAGAACAGCGCGAACATCGTCGCCTGGCGCCCCTCGGATCGATACAACGCGTCGAAACGGTCGTCGAGGAACTCCCAGTGCACCGGCTCCCCGGGCAACAGCTTCTTCCATACGGTTTCGAAGTGGGCGATGGCATCACTGTAGTCGCCTGCAGCCAGCTTCACGGAAATCGCCCGTCCGTAATTGACGTTCGGTTCGGCATACACGGTTGCCTTGATTTCGTTATGCAGCGAGGCGAAATGGAAGTCCGGTACGACACCGACGACTTCGCGATCGACAAACGTGGTCAGTGCGCGATCCATGGGCTGGCGCAGGATCTTTCCGACGGCTTCCTGCGGCGTCCAGCCGAAACGGCGTGCACCGGACTCGTTCAGTACGGCAGCGCCGCGAGTCACGGGGTTTTCCTCGTTCGGCATTTCGATGCGGCGTTCGTTTTCGCGAAAGGTCCTGCCGGCGATGAATTCTATGTCGTAGTGCTCGAACCACTGATAGTCGACTTTGATGTCCGAGAGACCTAGCACGTTGTCCTCGGTGATCTGCTCGCCTTCCGCGACATACCCGGAACCGTCGAGATCCTGCATTCCCGGGACCCGCGAGGAGTACACGACGGATTCGATGCCGGCATGCGCTTCGAGTTCGGCCTTCATCGGTTCGTAGGTTTCCCAGAGTGGCGCGAAAAACGGGAGTTGAGCGACAATGTTTCGCGACTTGTCGTAACCCAGATCCAGGTTTCGCGCGTATTGAATCTGTGCCATAACCACGCCGGTTGCTATCAGCAACGCAATCGAGGCAGCGAACTGGAACACCACCAGCGACTTGCGCAGGATCGCGGACCCGGTGGCCGATGCACCCCCCTTCAGTACCTCTACCGGCCGGAATTTCGACAGGTAAAAGGCCGGGTAACTTCCGGCCAGCATGCCGACGATCAATACACCAAGCAGCAGGGACCCGGCTACTGCCGGGCGCGCGACCGAGAAGTCGAACGGTTTTTCCACGAACGCGGCAAAAGCCGGCATCAGCAGCTCGACGATCGCCAGCGCCAGCAGCATCGCGAACAGTGTCAGGAGCAGCGATTCGCCGAGGAACTGCACGATCAACTGGCCTCGTGTGGCGCCAACGACTTTCCTCACGCCGACCTCGCGCGCCCGTTGGGTGGATCGGGCCGTCGTCAGGTTCATGAAGTTGATGCACGCAATAAGGAGCACGAACAAGGCCACGGCGGAGAACGTGTAAACGATTGCAATGCTACCGTTGTCGCGCCACTCCGCGTCGCGGTTCGAGGTCAGGTGGATGTCGGTCAGGCGTTGCAAATTGAGCCCGGTATCCTTGGGTGCGTCCTCGCCACGGTGCTTGATCAGGAAATCATTGAATCGCGAATCCAGCTGCTCCGGCTGGTAGCCGGCAGGCAGGCGCAGGTAGGTGTAATAATTGTTACTGCCCCAGCTCTCGAGCTCTTCCGGACCTAGCATCAACGGGATCGCGGCAATGGACAGCATCATGTCGGTGGCCATGTGCGTGTTGTCCGGCAGGTCCTCGATCACCGCCGATACGGTGATATCCATCTGTCCCATCAGCCGCAGCGTCTTGCCGATTGGATCCTCGTTCCCGAAGTACCGTTCGGCCGTGCGGCGCGTCATGACCAGGTTGGTCGGATTGGCCAGTGCGGTCGCAGGGTCGCCGCTGACGAACTTGAGATCGAACAGCTCGAAGATATTCGGGTCCGCGATTGCGACGAGTTCCTCGCGATAGGTCCGGTCGTCGCGCGAAAACGTGACGCGGCCCGGTACCATGATCCGCGTGATGATCTCGATCTCCGGGAAGTCCTGTTGCAAGAGCGGCGCAATCGGTGGAGCGACGGCAGCAAGCTGCAGGTCGTTCGAGTAGAAGTCGCGGGTTACGCGGTAGATCCTGTCGGCATCGCGCCACTGCTTGTCGTATGACAGCTCGTAACGCACGAACACGGTAATGATGATGCAACAGGCAAGGCCGATTGCCAGGCCGATGATGTTGATCGCGCTGAACAGCGGATTGCCGGTGATGTTCCGCCAGGCTATTTTCAGGTAGTTACTGTACATGGCGGTGACCCTTCGTGGCTTGCAGGCCGATGACGTTTTCCGAGAGCACCCGGCCGTCGAGCATTTGCACGATGCGGCTCGCGTGGTCGGAGTGCGCCTGGTCGTGGGTCACCATGACGATGGTCGTGCCATCGGCATTCAGCTGGTTCAGCAGCCCCAGCACTTCCTCACCGTTGGCCGTGTCGAGGTTTCCGGTGGGTTCGTCCGCCAGGATCAGTTTGGGATTGGTGACCACCGCTCGTGCCACCGCCACCCGTTGCTGCTGTCCGCCGGACAGTTGTTGCGGCCGGTGACCCGCACGGTGTGCAATATTCACGCGCTCCAGCACCTGCTGCACGCGCTTCTTTCTTTCGGCCGACGGCACCCTCTGGTACAGGAGCGGCAGCATGACGTTTTCTGCCACCGTGAGTTCATCGACCAGGTTGAAGCTCTGGAAGATGAATCCGATGTTGTTCTTCCGGACTTCCGCGAGGCGCGCCTCGGTCAGGCCGGTCACCTCGGTGCCGAGGAAGCTGTGATGGCCGCTGTCCGGCGTATCCAGCATGCCGATGATGTTCAGCATCGTGGACTTGCCGCAGCCCGAGGGACCCATGATGGCGATGAACTCTCCCTGGTGTATGACCAGGTTGACGCTGTTCAGGGCCGTGGTCTCGACCTCCGCGGTGCGGTATGCCTTGGTCACATCATGCATCTCGATCATTTTTTCCACTCCTGATTCCATGTCGTTTGATTACTGGTCGATAAACAAGCGTTCGACTTCGATGAAGCTGGCGTAGGACGACACGATGACCTTGTCACCGGGCACGAGCCCAGCCTCGACTTCGATATTGTTTGGATTCCTGCGGCCGAACTGCACCGGGCGCCGGCGCGCAACCTTGCCGTCCGCATCCAGCACGAACACCCAGGCGCCGCCCGTGTCGGTAAAGAACGGGCCGTTATCCAGCAGGATTGCGCTTTGGGTCGTATCCCCGAGCACCAGCCGCAATTGCAGCGTCTGCCCCCGGCGAATGTCGCGCGGCGCGCCACCCGTGAAGCGGAGGTCGACCTCGAATTGTGCGGCCTGCACTTCGGGATACACCTTGCTCACTTCGAGCACGTAGTCCCGGCCGTCCACACTCAACAGCGCGCTCTGGCCGACAGCGACCCGGTTCAGGTAGAACTCGTTCACCAGCGCACTCGCCTTGAACCGGTCGATGTCGTCGATTTGCCCGAGGCGTTCGCCGCGTGCTTTCGATTGCCCGATTTCCGCGTCCATCGAGGTGAGCTGGCCGGAGCGCGGTGCCCGTATCAGCAGGTTATCGAGATTGGCACGCGTGAGTTCGAGGTTCTTCTCGAGCTGCGCCACGGAACCGTTGAGCTGCTCGATCTGTGCCAGCCGTATGCGTTCGTCCTGCGCCTGGCTCTCCAGTGTCACGACACGGCG
>JAKEGN010000357.1 GCA_022615525.1 Woeseiaceae bacterium | reverse complement strand
GGCATAATCCCATGTAACGTCCCTGTGGGCCATTTCAATCCTATTTAAGCCCTGGCCCCGATTGATTCTACGCCTTGGCGGCTCTATATTGCCGCTATGGCCGACAACGTCAACGTCATGCTCGAACAACAGCTCAAGCGGCTGGAGCAGCGCGTTGACGCGCTCGTCAACGTCTGTGACCAGCTGCAGGACGAAAACCGATCGCTGAAACAGCGCCAGGATGTGCTCACGGCAGAGCGAGCGACGCTGCTGCAGAAGAACGAGCAGGTGCGCGCCCGGGTCGAGGCGATGATCGGGCGTCTGAAAGCGATGGAACAGGGAGGCTGACGCTGTCGCGCAGACCCTTGAACAGGACAGGAAATCTTCGATGAACGATGTTTATGCGCACGTCAGTGTCCGGATCCTGGAAAAGGAATACCAGGTTTCGTGCCCCGCCAGCGAAAGAACGGACTTGCTGGATTCAGCCGAAGTACTGAATGCCAAGATGCGCGAGATTCGGGATAGCGGCAAGGTCGTAGGTCTTGACCGTATCGCCGTGATGGCAGCACTGAACATGGCGAATGAGTTGCTGCATTCCCGGGCCAAGGACAAGGCGCTCGAGAATCATTTTGGCCCCAGGCTGAAGCTGATTGCCGATCGCGTGGACGCCGCGCTAGGTGCCGGGCGGCAACTGGATCTTTGAAACCTGACTCGGGTGTCGGAAAGAGTCCTCGTTGCGAGGGTCTCCGGCACCAACAGAATTGACGCCTCCTGCAGTGTACGATGCTGGCCTGGAAACCTTTCGACCCTAACGTTTTACCTCGGGGTCGTGCTCTGTAGGCAACATATGCGCTACCGCCTCGGTGGGAAGCCTGTTGTTGTCACGGCTGGCCCCACTTGTTGCTCCGGTTCGAGAGCGACGGCCGGTAACGGCACAGGCGGGAGGCGTCATCCGATTCCGTTGCAATTTCGCGATGTGCGGCCGCGACCCGGCGGGTGCATTGTTGTGATTGCACACAGCCCGCCGGCGTGTGCGCGGACTTCCCAGGCTGAGGGGGTGTATTGATGTCCGGATCCGGGGCCGGCGCTGTATCTGCAGCGAAAGCGCTGCAGTCGGCGATCCGGCGCGATGCCCGTCAGCGGCGTGACGCGATGCCCGAAGCGGATCGCACCAGGGCGTCCGCAATAATTGCGAACCGCGTTACTCGCCTGCCAATTTTTGTCCGCAGCCGACTGGTCGCCTGCTACCTTTCGATCGGTTGCGAAGTCGATACGTCCGCCATCATCTTGCGCGCCTGGCGCATGAAGAAGCGCATTTTCGTCCCGGACACGCGCCATGGCGCCCGGATGACCTTCCGTGAGATTCGTCCCGACAGCGAATTCTCCAACGGCCCTTTCGGCATCCAGGAGCCGATCGGCGGCTCGGTCATGGAGGCAGGCATGTTCGATCTGGTGATCGTGCCGGTGGTCGCGTTCGATTCCGATAACCGGCGCATCGGCATGGGCGGTGGCTATTACGATCGTACGTTTTCGTTTCTCAGGCACCGGAAAATTTTCCTGAAACCGAAACTGGTCGGGGTCGCTTTCGCTCGCCAGAGAGTCGACCAAATCGCGCCAAACCCTTGGGATATACGGCTTTTTCGCGTTATTACAGAGGCTGACTGACGGTCTGTCGGGTGGCTTTCAGCCTCGCAATCGGGCGGCGCATTAACGCGCGGGGAATTGCTCTGGAGAATTTGCGTGGATGAATCTCAAACGCGCATCGTCATAAAAATTACTCGCGTCGAGA
This sequence comes from Woeseiaceae bacterium, assembly GCA_022615525.1. Taxonomy (GTDB): domain Bacteria; phylum Pseudomonadota; class Gammaproteobacteria; order Steroidobacterales; family Woeseiaceae; genus JAKEGN01. Next base: position 8,641 of record JAKEGN010000357.1, on the reverse strand, counting down.
TGATATTCGCGTGTTGCTGAATACGGACAGCAGCGATCCCGGTCGACTTGCGGACCGGCGCGGAGAATTCTTTCTGGCGTTTTCATGCCGAACGCGCGCATTTTCGGGATCGTCAAAAATGTTAACCCGTTCACTTAACTTGCTGGATTTTTGCCTTTTGTTGTATATACTCAACGCCGGGTACCCGACACGGAGAAAATGATGGCTACCAAAAAGAAGGCAAGCAAGAAGGCTTCGAAGCGCAAAGGCAAGAAGCGGAAGGCAGCAAAGAAGAAGGCTGCAAAGCGTAAGACGAAGAGAAAGGCTGGCAAGAGAAAAGCCAAGAAGAAAGCAAAACGAAAGACCAAGAAAAAAGGCAAGAAGAAGGCAAAGCGCAAAGCTAAGCGCAAAGCCAAAAAGAAGGCCAGCAAGCCGGCAGCTCCAGCAATGGGCTCCAAGAAAGGCTAGCTGACTGACTGGAAGATCGGCAAAGCGGCGGCTCTGGAGCCGCGGCGTCTGCCGAAAGCCTTCTTCCAAAGCAAGAAATATGCCCGCGAATGCGGGCATATTTCGTTCTGCGGCCAATAATCTGGCGCCGCCCGAATCGATCCGCTAAGCTCACGGCGCAATCAGGACTTGCTCAGACGGTCCGAATTTGCAAGCCACTTTGCTGATCGGAAGCAATCGACCCAATGCAACCCGACGACAAGAAACGGAATGCTGCCAGGGCAGCCCTCAATTACATCGGGAACGATACGCTCCTCGGGGTCGGGACCGGCACCACGGTCAATCACCTGATCGATTTGCTCCCGGACGTCAAAAGCCGTATCCGTGCCATCGTCTCGAGTTCGACGCCCACCACGGACCGGCTGGAGCAGCTCGGATTCAAAGTATCGCTGTTGAACGAGGTCGGCGACCTCGATCTGTACATCGATGGCGCCGACGAGGCGAACAAGCACCTGCAGCTGATAAAGGGCGGTGGCGGCGCATTGACCCGGGAGAAGGTCCTGGCGGGCGCGGCCCGGAAGTTCGTCTGCATCATCGACGACAGCAAGATGGTCGGTATGCTCGGCAAGTTCCCGCTGCCGATTGAAGTCATTCCCATGGCCCAATCATTCGTGGCTCGCAAACTGGTGAAAATGCGCGGGCAGCCGGTCTGGCGGGAAAAGTTCGTGACCGACAACGGCAATCACATTCTCGACGTCCACAACCTGGTGATCGGCAATCCGATGGAAATGGAGACCAGGATCAACCAGATTCCCGGCGTGCTGACCGTAGGCATATTTGCTCACCGGCCGGCCGACGTCCTGATCATCGGCGATGATTCCGGGGTGCGTGTGATCGGCAAGTAGCACTCCCAGGCCCTGAAGCAATGAAGCCTTCCGCATGGAAGGCTTCATTGCTTCAGGGATGTTGGCTGGGGGACAAGGATTCGAACCTTGGTTGGCGGAGTCAGAGTCCGCAGTCCTACCACTAGACGATCCCCCAATTCTGACGGCGGACTGCTGCGTGGGCGACATGCTCGACACCGGCTTGCATCCGGAGTCTGCCGCAATGCTCCGGTAAGGCACTCGCCCGGACCCGCCGGAGGAATCCCCGGGGTCCGGCCAGGCCGCAACCAACCGACTAGCGCTTGGAGTACTGCGTCGCCCGTCTTGCCTTGCGCAATCCGACTTTCTTCCGCTCCACTTCGCGCGCATCGCGCGTTACGAATCCGGCCTTTCGCAAGCCCGCCCGCAGGGATTCATCATACTGCATGAGTGCGCGTGTCAGGCCGTGGCGTATGGCACCAGCCTGGCCGGTCGTGCCGCCGCCACTGACCGTGACGTTGACATTGAATTTGTCGACCAGCTTCATCAGCTCCAGTGGTTGCCGCACGATCATGCGCGCCGTCTGCCGTCCGAAGAACCGGTCCAGCGGCCGATCATTGATCTTGATTTCACCCGAGCCCGGGGTCAGAAATACACGCGCCGTCGACGTCTTGCGCCGGCCGGTTCCATAAAAATGTGCTGCTGTCATGCTTCTTGCCTCAATCCTGGCGGCGAACTGCCTCAGGCTTTAATTTCCAGCGGTACTGGCTGTTGGGCTGCGTGTGTGTGTTCCGGACCGGCAAATACACGCAGTTTTGCAAACATTTTTCGACCCAGTGGATTGCGCGGCAGCATACCCTTGACCGCGAATTCGAGTGCGCGTTCCGGCTTCTCTTCCATCAGCTTCTTCAACGGCACGGCCTTCAGTTTGCCGACGTAACCCGTATAGCGGTGATACAACTTGTCTTCCATCTTGTTGCCGGTGACGCGAATCTTGTCGGCATTGACTACGACGATGTAGTCGCCCGTGTCGACGTGCGGTGTATATTCCGGCTTGTGCTTGCCGCGCAGCCTGCGGGCAATTTCCGTGGACAGGCGCCCGAGTGTCTTGCCATCGGCATCGACAACGAACCAGTCGCGACGAACCTCGTCCGTCTTGGCAGAAAACGTCTTCATGATCAAAGATTCCAGTTGGAGACCAGCTTGGGCAGAAGCGACGGCCCGGCGCAACGCCCCGCCGGATCCGGGCCAAGCCCTGTGTGCCCCGGCGAAAGGCGCGAAATTCTACTTGACGGCCCGGCCCATTGCAAACACAGGCTGCGAAATTCCGCTGCCGGCGGCAATCCGGCTGCGAGTCAGAATATCGATATATTTCTGCGAGTTACTCGGGAAAGCCGGGCAGTCCAGTAGTTGGCACCGGTGACAGTCCCCGTCTAGAACGCGTATTCCAGCGATATCGCCGTGTAGGTGTCGGTATCTTCCGTGCCCGGAAGGACATCGCTGTTCTTCTTTATGGTGTACGACGCCACCAGGGCAAGGTCACCGATCAGACGTGCCGTGACCGCCGAAACCGATTCGAGGTAGGTGTTGTTCTCGCCCGCCTCAACGACAAAGTCCTGGGTAAATGCGGCGGTCTCGCTGAATTGCCACTTGTAGTCCAGTCCCGCCCGGATAATCGTGTCATTTTCGGAAACGCCGTCGACCCGCTCGGCCTGCCGGACACCGAGGCCGATTTCGGCGTTCAGCGTATGCGGAGCCTTGTCGATCAGCCGGCGACCATAACCGACCGACTCCGAGACCTGTTCGGGATAACCGCTGAATCGGTCCTTGCGCCAGTTCACCCGGCCGAACAGGAAATCCACCTCGGTCAGGTTGCGCTCGCTCTTCCAGCCGAGTTCGTAGGCCTCGGCGGTGGTTGCCTCGTTCTCGCTCGCGTACACGGCAAAAGCATCCAAAGCGTGCACCCACTTGCCGGCGGTATAGCCAACCTGGAAGCTCGAGTTGAGATTGGAGTTCTCGGTATTGCCGCTGGTCGCCAGGTAGCCGAATTTCACGTGGCCGAACCACGGATCGGTCTCCCCGGTATCCGCCGTCTGGGCAGCCGACACCTTTACCAGGCCAAGCACGAGAATCATACAAACCGCGCGCGCGAACATGAGTCCTCTCCCGTTCAAATGGACACTAAAAATTCGGCAAATCAACTTCTTCAAGACGCTGCCGGCATCAGCGATGATGCTATGCGCCTGCGCCGGTACGAAGGGGCGCGCAGTATAACCGCAGTATCTGGCTTTGCCGAATCTGGACCGCGCGGTAAGGGATCGGCCACCGGTCGATTCGGAACAGGGTTATACTGGCGCCGATGCCCGAACGACATCTCTCACCGGTCGATCGCCTCATCGGCGGCATAGACAGCGCACTGCGAACGCTGGCGGCAGCCGATTCCACTGCGGCCAGACCGAGCCCGGCCGCTGGCGTCAAGGAGAATCCGCTGAGCCGCCGCGAGGTTGCGCATTCGGCCGGTCTCATGCGCGTCAATCATGCCGGCGAAATTGCCGCACAGGGCCTGTACCAGGGGCATGCCGCGGTCGCGCGCAACAAGGATATTGAACAGCAGATGAACGCCGCGGCCGACGAGGAGCTCGATCACCTGGACTGGTGCAGGGAGAGGCTCACGGAACTCGGCAGCAGGCCGAGCTGGCTCAGCCCGCTCTGGTATGCGGGTGCCTTCGCAATAGGCGCAGCCAGTGGAGTGCTTGGTGACCGCTGGTCCCTCGGCTTCATCGCGGAAACCGAAAAGCAGGTCAGCGAGCACCTGGCCGGTCACCTCGACACGCTGCCGCGGCAGGACGCTCGCAGTCGCGCTATCGTCAGGCAAATGCGTGTCGAGGAAGAACATCATGGTGCCAACGCACAACGGGCAGGAGCGGAAATGCTACCGCGCCCGGTTCGCGACCTCATGCGACTCAGCGCGAGGATAATGACTCGGACTGCCTACTGGATTTGATCCTGACGATAGTCACGGGCAATTGGCAGTTGAATCGATTTGCACGGTTTCTCAATAAGTATTACGCACTTAGCTTGCTCTTCAGGGCCGAGTGTATTAAAAGAATGGGCGCGGCAGCGTCGAGGATCCAATAAATGCAAACCACAGCAAAGACCTTGAGTGATGTACCGGCTATCAACCGGTTTCTTAGTTATTGCAGGGTTCGAACCGTTCCGTCCAAGACCGTCATGATTCACGCAGGCGATCTGCCGGATGTGCTGTATTACATCGTCGACGGTTCCGTCGAGGTCATGATCGAAGACGAGGATGGCAATGAGATGGTCCTCGCGTACCTGAACAAGGGTCAATTCTTCGGCGAGATGGGCCTCTTCTACGAACAGCCGACTCGCAGTGCCTGGGTGCGAACCCGCAGCGAATGTGAAATTGCAGAAATGACGTACCCGCGGTTCCGCCAGATCGCCAGTGAAAGCCCAGGCCTGGTATTCGAGCTCGCGACGCAACTGGCGACGCGCCTTGACCGTACCAACCGCAAGCTGGGTGATCTCGCTTTCGTCGACGTCACCGGCAGGGTTGCCCATGCCATCATGGACCTTTGCAATGAACCGGATGCGATGACACACCCCGACGGGATGCAGATCAAGGTCAGCCGCCAGGAACTCAGCCGTCTCGTCGGTTGTTCGCGTGAAATGGCAGGCAGGGTGCTCAAAGTGCTGGAGGATCAGGGACTGGTTTCCGCCAGCGGCAAAACCATAGTCGTGTACGGCGCACGCCCGGTGCGGAAGCTGTAGGACAAGCCGCGCTTTACCTACCGGCCTCCCCGCACACTCGCACTTCCCGCGCGCTCCTCGCGCGTTTTCCTTAAGCCCGAATGGCCGCCTCGATCGCCTTGCGCATGCTGGCGATGGTTTTCGCGTAGTCGATACTGCCGAAAATGGCGGAGCCCGCGACCAGGATATCCGCGCCGGCAGCGGCAATCCTGCCGATGTTGTCGACCTTGACTCCGCCGTCGACTTCGAGCCTCACGTCCAGTCCGCGCTCATCGATCATGCTTCTGGCCTTGCGAACTTTGTCCAGCGAAGACTCGATAAAAGCCTGTCCGCCGAATCCCGGGTTGACCGACATGATGAGGACCAGGTCGAGTTCATCAAGTACATGCTCGAGCCAGTTCAGCGGCGTCGCGGGATTGAATACCAGCCCGGCCTTGCAGCCGTGCTGGCGAATGAGCCCGATTGTACGATGCACGTGGGTGCTCGCTTCCGGATGAAAGCTGATGTAGTTTGCGCCGGCCCGCGCGAAATCCGGAACCAGGCGATCGACCGGCTCGACCATCAAATGAACGTCGATTGGCGCCTTGATGCCATACTTTCGCAACGCTTCGCAGATCAGCGGCCCGATGGTCAGATTGGGCACGAAATGATTGTCCATGACATCGAAATGCACGATATCGGCGCCCGCCTCCAGCACTTTGGCGACATCCTCACCGAGGCGCGCGAAGTCTGCAGACAGAATGGACGGGGCGATGAGTGGCTTCACGTGAGAATCCTCGAGGGGCGGCACGGCCAGCGGGCGCCGGCCGGCCGATGCAGAACTGTAACCAATCGCCATACGCTTTTCACGTTATCGTATCGACCGCCTCGACTTCAGCATTTCGTACGCCCCGCGAATATCACGGGTCTTTCGCTCGGCCTCGGCCACTGCTTCCGGATCGGGATTACTCGACGCGATCTTGTCCGGGTGATTCCTGTTCATTAGCCTGCGATACGCCTTCTTGATGTCCTCATTCGTCGAGGACTTGTCGATGCCGAGTGTCGAATAGGCGCGATCGACCCGGGTTGCGTCCGCGCTGCCTTGCGGAGATCGCCTGAATCCCTTTTGTGCCCGCAGCATCGCTTCCAGTTGCGCAAGTTCGACGCGACCGATCTCCAGCTGCTGGCAAATCGTCCAGATGATGGCCCGTTCGCGCTGGTGAAGACTGGTCTTGGCAAGGGACACCTCCAGCAGCAGCCTGACGAACAGGCCGCGATGCTCCGCACGGCGGGCACCGTTCGCACGCAAATTCTGCACGGTCTCCTGTAGTGGAAACGACGAATTCTTGCCCTCGTCGAACCATGCGATTGCCTGGCGCGATTCGGCTGCGCCGAGATTCAACCTGTGCATGATCGATCTTGCGGCGCGTATCTCGTCCTCGGAAACGCGGCCGTCGGCTTTCGCCAGGTGCCCCATGACCCGGAACAGCGCCGTGACGAAATCAGCGGACAAGCGGTCGCCTGGATGATTGCCGACCCCGGGTATCCGGCCGACAAAGCCGCGATCGAACTGGTGCCCCAGTATGAGTCCGAGCAGGGCAAGCAACGGGCGGCCGGTCGCCAGGCCGATCAGCGTCCCCAGGATTTTTCCGTAGTAAGGCATTCGTCAGCGTCGGCGCCGGTAGTTCAGCGCCAGTAGTCGATCCGAACGACTATGCTAACCGTACGCATTGTCATTTCCCAAGCGGGATCGTTGCGCGATTCTTGCCAGTAGTCGAACGAACGGCCATCATGCGACGGTTTCCTTCCTCCATGAAAACCAGCTCCCCTGCCTATGAAGCCGCAGCATGCCCTGTTCGAGTCCGCCATTCCCGAATTGCCTCTTGTCTGCCGCGGCAAGGTGCGGGATGTGTATGCAGTCGACGAAGACCACCTGCTGATCGTTACCACCGACCGCCTGTCTGCCTACGACGTGGTCATGCCGGATCCCGTGCCGGGCAAAGGCGAGATTCTGACAAGGATTTCCAACTTCTGGTTCGGCATGATGGCCGACATCGTGCCGAATCACCTCACCGGCAGGAGCCTTGACGGGATCATTTCCGATGCCGGCATGCGCAAGGTTCTCGAACCGCGTTCGATCGTTTGCCGCAAACTGCGCCCCCTGCCAATCGAAGCCGTCGTCCGCGGCTACCTGATCGGCTCGGGCTGGCGCGACTACCAAGCCAGTGCTGCGGTGTGCGGGATCCCGCTGCCGAAGGGTTTGAAACAGGCCGAGCGCCTGCCGGAGGTGCTTTTTACGCCAGCCACCAAAGCTGCGGCCGGTGATCACGACGAAAACATTAGTTTCGAGCGGGCCGTGCAACTGACCGGTCCCGAACTCGCAATTCGCGTGCGCGACTACTCGATCCGCATTTACCGGCGTGCTGCCGACTACGCGCTTGAGCGAGGCATCATCATCGCAGACACGAAATTCGAATTCGGCGTCGACGCCGCCGGCAGTTTGTACCTGATTGACGAAATACTGACTCCGGACTCATCGCGGTTCTGGCCGGTCGAGGGATACCGCACAGGTGCCAACCCGCCCAGTTTCGACAAGCAGTTCGTTCGCGATTACCTCGATACGCTCGACTGGGACCGGACGGCGCCTGGACCGAGGATTCCCGAGGAGATACTGATGAAGACCGCCGGGAAATATCGCGAGGCACTGAGAATTCTGACGGCAGCGTAAAGTTGCCCGGCAACTCGAAAACGCAATAACGCTGCACCGCAGTTCATCGTTCCTGCCGGCGCTGCGACCACGCAGCGATGATGCGTGCCAGTTCGGCAAGGCCGTCGGTCAGCGCGGCTGGACCGGGCTGCAGAATGATCGACGATTTGATCTCGTACAGGTCTCCGTTGGCGACCGCGGGAATTTCGTGCCAGCCTTTGCGCTCAGCCACCCGCTCCGGTCGAAATTTCTTGCCGCACCAGGATCCGAGAATGATATCCGGCTGTCGTTTGATGACCTCGCCACCGTCGGCGAGGATCCTGTCCCTGCCAAGGGACTGAGCCGCGAGTTCCGGAAAACAGTCGTCGCCGCCGGCGATCGCAATAAGTTCGGATACCCAGCGTATGGCACTGATCTGCGGTTGGTCCCATTCTTCGAAGTAGATCCGGGGACGCCGCGGCAACGCTGCGGCCACGCGACTCGCCGTTCTCAGTCCTTCCTCCAGGCCTGCCACGTATCGCTCCGTTTTCAGCTGTGCGCCGACCATGCCACCCAGCGTACGCATCATCTGCAGGATCTCGCTGACCGAGCGCTGATTGAAAACATGCACGGCGATTCCCCGCCGTACGAGGTCCGCCGCAATGTCCGCCTGCAGGTCCGAGAACCCGAGGACGAGGTCGGGATTCAGCTCGACGATGCGCTCGATTTTGGCGCTGGTGAATGCCGATACCTTCGGCTTCTCCCGCCGCGCGCGGGGAGGCCGGACGGTGAAACCGGAGATACCGACGATGCGCCAGTCCTCCTCGATGTCGTACAGGGTTTCGGTGGTCTCCTCGGTCAGGCAGACGATTCTCTGCGGGTATGTACTCATGGAATTTCGGTCTCGTGGCTGATC
>JAKEGN010000356.1 GCA_022615525.1 Woeseiaceae bacterium | reverse complement strand
ATCAATTGGGTACTCCGGGAAAGACCAAGCCGGCATTTTCAGGGCAATTATCGCAGGCTGCAATGCGTACTAGCCGTCAGCGCTGCGCCGGCAGGCGCAGGTAGGCGTCGGGGAGCAGCGAGGTTGCCAGCATGACATCGTTGATGTTCTGGTGTTCGCGCCAGGGCGTCGATGCACGGTGCTCCGGGTCGATCCAGAACGCTTCGATTTCCGGGGCAAGTGTTGAAAGTGCAGTGATTGCGTGCAGGCTCCGGGTGGTACCCGGAGCATCGCGGAATGCCGAACCTCGTGACGAAATCTGCTCTTGTACGATCGCCATCCCCTGCAAACCGATGCTTAAGCCCAGTTCGCGAAATGCCAGCCGTTGCGCGGCCTTGCGCTGCAGTTCACCTTGCGCCCGGTAGTGATGCAGGCCCGCGATCGACGCCGTCAGGAGGGCATCGAGCATCCCGTCGTCCGCGCAGCCGTCACCATCGATCAGCTGCGCCAGCACCGCAGCATCCGACAACAGGCCGCCGAGCCCCAACGGGTCTCCCGTCGCCAGGTCGTTGCGCCGAATCATGGTGGACAACCTGCCTGCCCGCGTCGCCATGGCATTTGCCGCCTCCGTCGCACCCGCAGCCAGTGCGCTGGCGCGCAGTTGCAGGCATCGGATATAGCCATCGAGCGGGTCATGATGGCCCATCGAGGCAACCAGCGGCCGACTGAGGTCGATGCTCATCTTCCACACCATGCGCAGACCGCCGCCCGGCGCGCCGACCGTGAAGCGATCGCAGGCTGTTTGCATCAATTCGTAGCCCCAGGTTCCGAGGCGCGCGTTCGCCATCCTTTGTGCGGCCACATCCAGCGCGTGCGCCCACTTGGTCAGGTAATGAAAGTATTGCCCGTCGCGATCCCATTCCAACCGCTCGTCCATCGGCTCACCGAGCCGGCGTTCGGGCAGTGTTTTGCCTATGCGAAGTCCACCGGCCGTCGGGTGCTCTCTTCCCTGCTTTTCGTCGAGTCCACTGATCCAGCCCTTGCGGCGATCGTCCGCACGATGCCGGCCGAGTACCTGGTGTACCTGGTCGATGAGAGTGCTTGCATGAGTCAGGTACTCAGGTTGCGCCGTGTTCTCGGCCAGGCCGAGCAGGTTGCACAGGCCGAAAGCATCGGTCCACAGGTAACGGACCTGTTTGCCATCGCCCTTGATGCCCGTCCGCAGCAGGAAATCATCCATGAGGGTCCGCGCCAGTGCGGCCCGCGATGATCCTGTTGTCCGGGTTGCGGCCATGTGACCCACGCTAGACGACCCGACCGACATGATCAAGCGGCTCGCGCTGTGCGTCCGCGCGGCCGGGTTTACCTCTGCGGAGCCTTTTCGAATCGTGGAATAATGGCGCATGCACCGATCTGCCTTTCCGGCCTACCACAGCTCCTGCGGCTGGAACGCGTTGCTGCCGAAGCGCCGCGAAATCCCCGTGCTCATTAACGACACACTTTGCGACGTCGCCATCGTCGGCGCCGGTTACACGGGTCTTGCCGCGGCAAGGCAATGGTCACTGCGGGCACCGGACGATCGTGTGCTGGTGCTCGATGCGAGCGAAATCGGCGAGGGAAATCCCGGCAGGAATTCGGGCTTCCTGCTCGAGATTGCGCTGGCGAATGACGCCGATGCCCTGCAAATCGAGCGCATGCAGGACTGCAATCGCCTGATTGGCGAAACGATGCAGGAAATCCGCGACACCGTGCAACGGGGCGGTATCGATTGCGACCTGCAAAGGACCGGAACTTACCGCGCCGCCGCCGGTGCGACCGGCGAGCTGGCGATCGATCAGTACCGTGCCTTCCTCGACGCTGCCGGACTGCCATTCGAGGAACTGGACCGCGAGCAGCTGGAGCAGAAACTCGGCACGCGCTTCTACCGCCGCGGCCTGTACTCACCGCATTGCTACCTTGCCCAACCGGCCGCGCTGATTCGCGGCCTTGCGCGAATGCTTCCGGCATCGGTCAGCATTTTCGAACACACGCCCGTGACGAGCCTGAATCAGAGAAACGGCCGCTGGACGCTGACGACTCCGGAAGCCGAGGTCGTCGCCGACAAGGTAATCCTCGCCAACAACGCGTTTTGCAAGGGACTCGGCACCGGCCGCTCGCGCATCGTCGCGATGTACACCTACGCGGCATTGACCCCTCGCCTGCCCGACCCGGTGCTGGCAACGCTCGGCAGCGACGCGAGCTGGGGCGTGCTGCCAGCACACCGGCTCGGCAGCACGCTGCGCCGTACCGCCGACGGCCGGCTGCTGATCCGGTCCTTTTACGGCTACGAGCGCGAAGACGACACAAAGCGGGTTGCCGTGAAGCTTGCCGACAACCTGCTGCGGCGATTCCCGCAACTCGGCAAGGTGGAATTCGAGCTCCTGTGGTCCGGTGCCACCGGATTCACACTGAACGGCGCGCCGATCTGGGGGGCTGCGAAGCCGGGATTGTTCGTCTCGGCCGGCTGCAACGGCGGCGGCGTGGTCAAGGGGACATTGTTCGGCAAGCTGCTGGTCGATCTGGCGTTCGGGCTGCCGATTCCGGACATGCAGCGACTGTTCGGGCAGGCGAGCTGGATGCCACCGGAACCGCTGCGGCGCATCGGCTTCCATGCCGTGGCGGCGCTGGAACGACGCCGGGGACTCGCCGAAGTGTAAGCGCCGGGGGATTCGTGTAGTTTTGTCCGGGCGCATTCGGCCTGTGACCATCAACAAGAAAAACGGGGGAGATGGCTGTGAGCGAATCCGGGACCCTGGGCATCCTGTCACTGCTGCCGGCGAGCGTCGCCATCGTGTTGGCATTCCTCACGCGGAATACCGTCTTTGCGCTGGCGGTCGCCTGCATCGTCGGCGTGCTCGCCGCCGGCCAGGGATTGATGGGCTTTCCAAACCTGCTGAAAAATGCACTCGGAACGACGGCATTCTCCTGGATATTCCTGCTCGAGCTCTTCATCGGCGTATCGATTGCTTTTTTCCAGCGCACCGGCGCCATCCGCAATTTCAGCGCCTGGGTCGAGAGCTGCAACATGACCCGGGTGCGGGTGCAGCTCGTTGCCTGGTTCATGGGCATGTTCGTGTTCTTCAGCGATTATTTCAGCCCGTTGTTCGTCGGCTCCACCATGCGCGCGCTGTCCGATCGCTTTCGCATCTCCCGGGAAAAACTTGCCTACATCGCGGATTCGACTTCGGCACCGGTCAGCGTGATCGTGCCCGTCACAGGCTGGGCCGTCTTCATTACCGGCCTGCTGATCGGCATGGGGCCGATCGCCACTGACACGATGGCGATGCAGGTCTTCGTTTACTCGATCCCGTTCAACTTCTATTCGATACTGGCCGTGGCCATGGTCGGCCTCATCGCCGCACGAATCATCCCGGAATTCGGGCCGATGAAAACGGCGGAGCGCCGCGCCATGGAAAGCGGAAAAGTCTTACGGGATGGTGCGGAACCGCTCATGTCCGAGGAACTGACCGGCATCCAGCCCTATCCCGGCGTCAGGACCAGCCTGTTCTGGAATTTCGTGTTGCCGGTATTGATTGTCATCGGCGTGGCCATGGGCTCCTTTTTCGTGACCGCGTCAGCGCTCACCATGGAGGCATTCCTGCTCTCCGCCATCGTCGCCGGCATCATCATGCGCATCCAGGGAATTCCGTTGTCCGATATCATGGGCACCGCGATGGCAGGCATCAAAGGTGTGATGCCGGCGATCGTGATACTCGCATTCGCATACGCCATCAACGACCTGTCGAAATCGATGGGGACGGCCAATTTCATCGTGGCGCAGACCGAGAGCTGGCTGACGCCCGGCCTGCTGCCCATGCTGACCTTTCTTATCGCCTGCACGATCTCGTTCTCGACCGGCACGTCCTGGGGCACCTTCGCCATCATGATGCCGATCGCCGTGCCGATGGCATTTGCCTTCAGTGGCGACACTCTCGATACCGTGGTGTACGCGACCGTCGCTGCGGTGCTCGGCGGCGGGGTTTTCGGCGACCACTGCTCGCCGCTCTCGGATACTTCCATCCTTGCCTCGACCGGCGCGGCCTCCGATCACATCGATCACATCAGGACGCAACTGCCCTATGCCATCGCCATCGGCTTGATCAGCCTCCTGGCATACCTCGCGATTGGCCTGCTGCTCTGAGTTTTTCAGTTGAATGGACAGGCGAGAAAAGCCGGCAATGCTTCCGCTCGCTCGCTGTAACGATGCAAACCCGGAAACGTGTCCTTCTGCAACGCATCCGGGCGAATCTCATGCGTGAATCGCAGGGCGACCGCTATGCTGATGTCCGCCTGGGTCGGCTCCGGCCCGAGCAGCCAGCGCTCACCGTCGCCCACCGCATCCGCGAGCATCTGCAATGCGCCCGCGAGCTGCTGGTCGATGCGCTCGATCCACGGCTGGTATTGCCGCTCCTGCGGCCGTTGCCGCGTTTCGTACAGGTGTTGTACGGTCTTTTCCATCGCCATGAGGGCAATGCCGGTCAGTTGCAGCACCCGGCGCCTGGCTTTCGCATCCGCGGGCATTAGACTGCGGCCGCCCGGCGCGACGCTTTCCAGGTAATCGATGATCAGGGTCGAATCGACCAGCACCTCGCCGTCGTCGCAGACCAGCGTCGGCACCTTTACCAGCGGGTTGATCGCGCGGATTTCCTCGTAGTTGCGAAAAACCGAGAGCGAACGGTGCACGTAATCGATACCGAGCATTTGCGCCGTGATGGCGACGCGCCGCACGTACGGCGAATCCAGCATGCCTATCAGGTCCACGGTCAAACTCCTTCAGCGCGTGTCGAGCAATGTGCCCCGGCAAAGAGGCTGTGTCAAAACTCCGAAAGCGTCATTGCGAGGACGTTTAGCCGACGAAGCAATCTCACGAAATCAGTGATTTAGAGATTGCTTCGCGACGCTCGCAATGACAAGTTGTCGGTTTTCACACAGTCTTGCAAGGCCTGCCCCGTGCAAGAATCTGCGTTGCGGGATATTAAACAAACAGGCCGGGATCTTCATCCGGGCTGTGCGAGGTTGCCAGCGACACGATGACGAGCACCGGCAGGCCGATCACCCAACCTGCGTAGGACGCGGCGAATCCCCAGGGCTCGCCGGCGATGGTCCAGGCTATTGCGAAACCTCCGCCCGCGAGCATGCTCCAGAACGCGCCGCTGGCGGTGGTCCGGCGCCAGAAAAGCAGCCCGAGCATCGGGAAAAACATGCCGGCGGCGCCGAAGGTGTAGGCGTAGAGGATCAGGTCCAGCACGTTCGGCACGAGGTAGGCCATGCCGATCGCCAGCACGCCGAGGACGATCGTCGAAATCCTGGCGACCTTGAGCAGGGATTCCTCGCTTGCATCCTGTTTGAGGTGCTTGCGGTAGACATCGTTGGTAAAGATGGCGACGGAACCGATGAGGCAGGAATCCGCGGACGACATGACCGCCGCGATGTACGCTGCGATCACCACGCCCGCGAGTCCCACCGGCAGCAGCTCCATGATGACCGTGGGTGCCGCGAGTTCAGGGTCGGCCAAATCCGGAAACAGCATGCGCGCGATCAGGCCGATGAGCGTGCTGCCGACGGCAAACAACGGCCATTCGATAGGCACACCGGTCAGGAAAAAAGCCCTGCGCGCCGTTTTCTCATCGCGCGCGGCAATGATGCGCTGCATGGCCGCGATCGAGATGAACCAGATCGGGAAGATCGCGAAGAACCAGCCGAGCATCTGCTTCCAGCCGACGGCGGTCCAGTCCATGAGACCGCTGGTTTCCGGTGCGGCGGCAAACTGCGTGACCATTGCGTCCCAACCGCCGACTTTGTACAGGCCGATGGGCACCGCGACCAGGACGATGCCGATCATCAGCACGAACATCTGGAAGACGTCGGTGTAGATGACCGCCTTCAATCCGCCCATGGCGGTATAAGCAAGAATGATCGCGCCCGAAAGAACCACGGCAAAGGTCAGGTTCATGTCCAGCGTGACCTGCAACAGTTTGCCGCCGGCAATGACCTGGCCGCCGACGAAGGTGAACCAGGCGATGCCGATCACGACCGCGGCCAGCGTGCCGGTACGCCGGTCGAAGCGTGCCTCGAACAGGTCGCCGGTCGTCAGTCCCTTGACCCGGTCGGCCCAGCGTTTCACTTTCGGCACCATCAGGAACGACACCATGACGATGCTGAGGCCCGACACCGCGATCAGCCAGGACCCGGAAATGCCCAGCGTGAAGCCGAGCCCTGCCATGGCAATGCTGAAACCGCCGCCGATATCCGTGGCCGCGGTACTGGTCGTCGACTGCAGCAGGTTCATGTTTCGATTGGCGGCGAGGAACGACTCGCTGGCACCCTCGCCCCTGTCGGTCCGCGCGACATGGATCCCGATCCAGAGCAGCACCACGAAGTAAATTCCGATCGCTGCGAAATCGAGGATGTGCAATGCAGACATGCTCAATGGCTCCCGATTAATTTTGACCAGACACAAGTGACCAATTTGATGGATGGCATGACGCAGCACGTCGGGTGCATTTCAGTACTTGTCACTCCCATGCATCTCTTACTCACACAATTCTCGCACACAGCAGCAGTCTATCTTGGGGATCGGAGTCTGGCTTCCTGATCAATGACTGGCGAGCAGTGGCCGGGCGCAATCCGGAACAAGGTCGCTGAACCGCGCAATACTGAGCATCGGATCGATTTGCTGCCTCGGTCAACCCGCGATCACGAGTTTCGGGCCAGCGGAACCGTGGCCAAATGTTGCCGCAGGCCGTCAAGGTCGGCGGCACTGGCTTTGCCTGACGTATGCCGCGCCGGAGTTTCCGCTGGTGGTGGCGCATGCGATCGACGGCAGCGTGCGAGCGCGATGTTCATGCGCTACTTTCCCCAGGTGTTACGTATTTATCTTCTTGGGTTTATCTTCTGGGCTAAACAGAACAGAAGAGGTGAGCCATGTCTCGAAACCTCCTGATCGCTACTGTTGCGGTTTGCGCGAGCCT
>JAKEGN010000355.1 GCA_022615525.1 Woeseiaceae bacterium | reverse complement strand
TGGTCTTCGACCAGGGTACGAAGCGCTCCTTCATCCAGGATGGAACTGCGTACGATCTCGGCGACGATGCCCTGGTGCCGCGATTCGCCCCTGATTTGCTGCAACCTGGCCCGATTCGCCGCCTGGATTTCGATGCCGCGCGCATTCGCCTGCGCGATGATCGCTTCGACACGCGGATTGGCGGACTGGTACTCCGCGTAGAGTCTGGAAATCCTGGCGTGATCGCTGCCGATCAGTTGTTCCACGGCACGCAACCCGGCAACGTAACGGGAACTGCTCACCGCCGGCCGCTCCGTTGGCGTCGGCCACCGGCTGCACCACCCGCGGATTTGCCGGGCTGGTCGGCAAGGCTGAAATCGATGCGCCGCGTCTGCAGGTCGACGCGTGCCACGGTGACATTCAGCCGGTCGCCGAGCCTGTAGCGCGTTGCGCTGCGCTCACCGACCAGGGACTGGGAGCCGGCTTCGAAATGGTAATAATCGTTGGCAAGGCTGGTTACGTGCACCAGCCCGTCGATCAGCATTTCCGGGATCTGCACGAACGCGCCGAAACCCGTGACTCCGGTGATAACGCCGCTGAACTGCTGGCCGACCTTGTCTTCCATGTACTGGCACTTCAGCCAGGCCTCGACTTCCCGCGTCGCCTCTTCCGCCCGGCGCTCGTGTGCCGAGCAAATCGCGCCCAGCCGCTCCATGGCCGAGCCGTCATAAATATAGCCGCCGGCTTTGCCGCTCCTGAGCACGTGCCGGATGGCCCGGTGCACAAGCAGGTCCGGGTAGCGCCGTATCGGCGAGGTGAAGTGCGCGTAGGCGTCGAGTGACAAGCCGAAGTGACCGATATTCGTTGGGGTGTATTCCGCATGCATCAGTGATCGCAACATGGCCATCGATATGGCCTGCGAATCGGGCCGGCCGGCGACCTGTTGCAGCAGCTTGTTGAACTGCCGCGGCTCGACATGCTGCGGATGCGCGACTTTCAACCCGAGGCTCAGCAGGTATTGACGAAGTTCGTCGAAACGGTCCGGGTCCGGTTTCGCGTGCACCCGGTACAGCCCGGCGATGCGGTGTTTACGCAGGAACTTTGCCGCCTGTACGTTGGCCGCAATCATGCATTCCTCGATCAGGCGGTGCGCATCATTTCGTTCCACGGCAACGATCTCGCGTATCGTACCGTCCTCATCGAGTGAAATTCGCGTTTGCGGTATGTCGAGCTCGATGGCTCCGCGGCGTTGCCTCGCTTTCAGCAACGCCTTGAACAACTCGTGCAGGTTGCCCAGCGGCTGTCGCAGCGATGACTTGATCGCGGCTGAATCGCCATCGACCAGGAAAGCGCCGACTTCACCATAGGTGAGGCGTGCGTGAGAACGCATTACCGCTTCCGCAAAATGCGATCGCGTGACGCCGCCATCGGCATCGACGCGCATATCGCAGACCATGCACAGACGGTCGACGGCGGGATTCAACGAACACAATCCGTTGGACAGGACCTCCGGCAACATGGGCACGACACGGTCCGGAAAATAGACCGACGTCCCTCGCCTGGTAGCTTCCTTGTCGATGGCCGAACCGGCCTGCACGTAATGCGCAACGTCTGCGATCGCCACCAGCAGTCGCCAGCCGTTGCCTGCCGGCTCGCAATACACCGCATCGTCGAAATCGCGTGCATCCGCACCATCGATGGTCACCAGCGGAACGTCGCGCAGGTCGAGACGACCGCCGATCGCGGAGGATGGGACAGCCTTGCCGAAAGCCCCGGCCTCGTCCCGCACGGATTTGCTCCATTCGTGCGGAATCGCATGCGAGTGTATGGCGATGTCGGTGGCAATGCCCTTCTTACCGGGCTCGCCGATAACCCGCACTATGCGCCCGGTCGGCTGCTCGATGTCCGTCGGGTAATCGAGGATTTCGGCTATGACCATCTGGCCGGGTCTTGCCGAGCCCGATTCCTCCTGCGGAATCAGGATGCGCTGGGAAATCTTCGGATTGTCCGGAACGACGATGCCTATGCTGCGTTCCCGTATGTACTGCCCAGCGATCTCCCGCAGGCCACGTTCGAGGACCTCGACCACCTTCCCCTCGGCACGCCCGCGCCGGTCCAGCCCGACGATACGCAACGCGACCCGGTCGCCGTCGAATACGCTGCGCATCTCGCGAGCCGACAGGTAGACGTCGTCTTCACCATCGTCACGGCGCACGAAACCGAATCCGTCCGGGTGCCCGATTACGGTACCGGCGACCAGTTCGAGTTTCCGGGTAAGGCAGTACTCCCCCTTGCGATTCTGGATGATCTGCCCGGCCTGAACCATTTTGTGCAGCTGTTCCACCAGCAGCCCACGGGTCTTCTGGCCCTTGAGGCCGAGTTCCGCTATGAGTTGCTCCGCTTTCAGCGGCCTTCCGACGTCGGTCAGCCTGGCCAGCAATTCACCCCGGCCGGGTACCGGGTGCTGGTAGTTCTTCTTCGTTTTAACTGGTGGATTTCGCTCTTTTTTTATCAAACCTTGCGGCTCCAATCTCTGGACACATTAATTGACAGACTCCGCCGCAGTTCAGTACAGTGCGCAGCCCGCAGGAACCGCAATTGTACGCGGTTCGATCATGCCGAGATGGCGGAATTGGTAGACGCGCTAGCTTCAGGTGCTAGTAGGGGTAACCCTGTGGAGGTTCAAGTCCTCTTCTCGGCACCATTCTAAAGAGCCCCGCACGGGGCTGTGTCAAAACTCCGACACAGTCATTGCGAGAACGCGTAGCCGACGAAGCAATCTCACGAAAACAGGGACTTGGAGATTGCGTCGCTTCGCTCGCAATGACGAGTTGCTGGCATTTCAATCGGCCTCGCGATCGACGTTGCAACAATGCAGCGTATCGCGTGACCTGACCACGGCGCCCCTGGCAGTGCCCGGGCGAAACACGGTGCAACCTTTGATCCCCTGCGCGTGAGCCGCGAGGAACACGCGCTCGACGTCCTCGACCGTTGCATCGGCAGCGAGCGTGATGGTTTTCGAGATCGCATTGTCGACGTAAGGCTGCAGGCAGGACTGCATGGCGAGGTGCGCTTCCACCGGCATCAGCTC
>JAKEGN010000354.1 GCA_022615525.1 Woeseiaceae bacterium | reverse complement strand
GACGTTCTTTGCCGAGTTGTGCCTGGTCCAGCTATCCATCGGGAATCGGCTGATCTGCGCCGATCCGCTCGGCGCCAGTGACCTGTCGGAGTTCTGGTCAGCGTTGATGCGCTGCGGATGGGTGGTTCATTCAGGACGGCAGGACATGGAAGTAGCCTGGCAGGCATCAGGCTGCCTGCCCCGGCAGGTGTTCGATACTCAGGTCGCCGCGGCGCTGCTGGGCTATGCGCCACAGATCGGCTACGCGGGGCTCGTGGCCGAGTTGTTTGCCATCGAACTCGCCAAGTCACACACACGCGCGGACTGGTCGCGGCGCCCGCTGAGCCCGGAGGCGCTGCACTACGCGGCCGAAGACGTCGAGTATCTGTTGCCGGCTTTCGATCTGCTGCATGATCGGCTCGAACGACGCGGACGCCTGTCGTGGGCCGAGCAGGACTCCATGGACCTTCTCGACAGTACGCTTTACGAAGTCAATCCCGACACGGCAATCGAGCGCGTCAAGGGCGCGAAGAATTTACGCGGTGCTGCCCGCGCCATCGCGAGCGGGCTTGCGGCATGGCGCGAAAAGGAAGCGGTGCGCCGCAATCGCCCCCGCCAATGGATACTGCGCGATGCCGTGTTACTGGAAATCGCGCAGTCCAGGCCGACTTCGAGAAAGGCACTGCTGGCTATCCAGGATGTTGCGGAAACCACCGTTCTGCGCGCCGGCGGGGAATGGCTCGACATCATATCGAGTGCCGCGACCGCAAACAGCGATTACGAGCCACCGCCAAGGCCCGACGAGCAACAGAAAGCTTTACTGAAGAGACTGCTGCAGGCGGTAATGGCATGTGCCACCGAACTCGGAATATCCGCCGAAACAGTGACACCCAGGAAGGAACTCGCACTCCTGCTCGAAGGGCGGCGAAACCTGCGCGTCCTTCGAGGCTGGCGGCGCGAGCTGATCGGCAAGGACCTCCTGGCTATGCTCTGACGTGAGTGGCTGGCGGCTTCATGCGTGTTGGGCCTGCAGGCTGCCGGCCAGCCTCGCGTAGACTTCATCGACGCTGCCGTCGGCGTCGATGGTTATCAGTTTGCCGCGCTTGCGATACCAGCTGATAAGTGGCTCTGTCTGCTGCCGGTAAACGTCCAGGCGATTGCGAATGGTTGCCTCGTTGTCGTCGTCACGCTGCACCAGTTCTCCGCCTGCCTGGATGCATGCATCCAGCTCCTCTTTCGGGGAGAAGTAAACGTTCAGCAATTTTCCGGTCGCCGAACACGTTCGGCGACCGGTGAGTCGTTTCAGCAGTATCTCCGGATCGACGTCCATCAATACCGCCGCATCCAGCGGCACTTCGAGTTCATCGAGCAGTTCCTCGAGATCGAGCGCCTGCTTCTCCGTGCGCGGGAAGCCGTCGAGAATGAAACCCTTTGCTGCATCCGGCTGGGCCAGCCGTTCGCTGATTATGCCCAGCATGATCTTGTCGGAAACCAGGTTGCCTGCTTCCATTATCGACTTTGCCTGTTTGCCGAATCGCGTTCCGGCAGCCACCGCGGCGCGCAGCATGTCGCCTGTCGATATCTGAGGCACATGCTTCTCCGCCATCAGTTTCTGGGCCTGGGTGCCCTTGCCCGATCCGGGCGCCCCCAGCAAGACTATGCGCATCGATTTGCTTCCCTGACAAACGGCAACCTGAATGTTGCAGGGCGGCCTAAGCTACCCGCTCTTCCAGGACAGGTCAAACTGCCGTCGCGATGAAGTTTCGGCTATGCTCACATGCCGTCACTGAGAAAAAAGGCCCGAGCAAAATGCGGAAGATGAATGCGTTTTATGCCCAGTCCGGCGGCGTCACCGCCGTTATCAACGTATCTGCCTGCGCTGTCATACAGACCGCTCGAAAGAATCGCGGGCGTATCGGCAACGTATATGCGGGCAGGAATGGCATCATCGGCGCACTGACCGAAGACATGATCGATACGAACAGGGAAACATCTGCGGATATCGCCGCTCTCAGACACACTCCGGGCGGTGCTTTCGGGTCGGCACGATACAAGTTGAAGGGGCTCGACGAGAACCGCGCCGAGTACGAGCGGCTGATCGAAGTATTCAAAGCACACGATATCGGCTACTTTTTTTACAACGGCGGCAACGATTCAATGGACACTGCGCACAAGGTGTCGCAGATCAGCAAACACTTGGGGTACCCGGTCATTTGCCTCGGCATCCCGAAGACAGTCGACAACGACCTGCCGGTTACCGACAACTGCCCGGGGTTCGGCTCGGTTGCCAAGTACGTCGCTGTCTCCACGCGTGAAGCGGCCCTCGACGTGCTGTCAATGTCCAAGACGTCGACGAAAGTGTTCGTACTCGA
The DNA here is from genome assembly GCA_022615525.1 of Woeseiaceae bacterium. GTDB lineage: Bacteria > Pseudomonadota > Gammaproteobacteria > Steroidobacterales > Woeseiaceae > JAKEGN01. The sequence goes on along the minus strand of JAKEGN010000354.1, from coordinate 415 downwards.
AGTGATGGGACGGCACGCAGGGTGGATCGCCGCCGCCGCCGGACTCGCTGGTTCGAAACCGGGAGACGCCCCGCACATCATTCTGTTCCCGGAAATTCCTTTCGACCAGGATGCCTTTCTCCGCCGAGTCAAGGATTCGGTAACACGGTATGACTACTGCGTGATCGTCGTCAGCGAAGGCGCGCATTTTGCCGACGGCCGATTCCTGGCCGAAGCCGGTACCCGCGACGCATTCGGCCACGCGCAACTCGGCGGCGTTGCCCCGGTGGTTGCCAATATCGTGCGCGAGCACCTGGGCTACAAGTATCACTACGCGGTGGCCGATTACCTGCAGCGATCCGCCCGGCACATTGCATCGGCGACCGACGTACGCCAGGCCTACGCGGTCGGCGAAGCGGCGGTGAAAATGGCCCTG
>JAKEGN010000353.1 GCA_022615525.1 Woeseiaceae bacterium | reverse complement strand
CTGCCCATCGAGCGCGAGCAGTTCCGGATGGGTACCGGATTCGACGATACGCCCGTGGTCGAGCACGATGATCCGGTCCGCGTTCTCGACCGTCGACAGGCGGTGCGCGATGACCAGCGTCGTGCGGTTTTTCATCAGGACAGCGAGCGCATCCTGGATGTGCCGTTCCGATTTGCTGTCCAGCGCCGAGGTCGCTTCGTCGAGGATCAGTACCGGCGCGTCCTTCAGCAGGGCCCGGCCGATGGCGATGCGCTGCCGTTGTCCGCCGGACAGCAGCACGCCCCGCTCGCCCACCATCGTATCCAGGCCGTCAGGTAAATCTTTAATGAATTCAATAATATGTGCGGCTTCTGCGGCACGCAACACATCCGCCCGCGAGGCCTGCCCGAGTGAGCCGTAGGCGAGGTTGTTGGCGATCGTGTCATTGAACAGCACCACGTCCTGGCTCACCAGGCTGATGTGTGTGCGCAGATTTGCGAGCTTGTAATCCCGGACAGGCAAGCCGTCCAGGAGTATCTCGCCGCTGTCGATGTCGTAAAACCTCGGCAGCAGACCCACGAGCGTCGACTTGCCGCTGCCGGAATGACCGACGATGGCCAGCGACTTGCCGGCCTCGATCGACAGCGACAGGTTGTCGATGATCCGCGTGCCGTTGCTGCCGTAGGAAAATCCGACATTGCGGAACTCCACGTCACCCCGAACCTTTTCCCGCTCGACGGTGCCGGAATCCGTTTCGTCCGGTTCGTCCATGATGCGAAACAGGCTGTCGCCGGCAGCAATACCGCGCTGGATGACGGCATTCAGGTTCGTGATGCGGCGCAGCGGCTGCAGCATGAGCATCATGGCGCTGAAAAAGGAAATGAACTTGCCCGGGCTGAGCTTGTTCTCCATCGATTCGACGCCGGCAAAATAGATCACGAGCGCGACGCTCAGGCCGAAGATGACCTGGGTCAGTGCGGTGCCGAGAGAGCGGGCCCGCACCAGTTTCAGGTGCTGCCTGCGATTCCTCTCGTCGGCGTCGAACATGCGTTTGGTTTCGTAGTCGTAGCCACCGAAGATCTTGACCACCCGATGCCCGGACAGGACCTCCTCGGTCACCTGGGCCACTTCACCGACCGAATCCTGGATGCGGCTGCTGTAGCGGCGAAACGCTTTGGAAAGCGCACGTATCATCAGGGCGATCAGCGGCAGCACCACGGCCACGAGCACCGTCAGCCGCGGGCTCTGGTACAGCATGACGGCAGCGGCGGCGACGATCGTCAGCACGTCCCTGACCAGCGTCGTCACGACGTGGGTCACCGATTCCGCGACCATCTCCACGTTGTAGGTCATGCGCGACAGCAACGGACCGGTGGAGTTCTGTTCGATGAACCGGGACGGCAAGGTCAGGAATTTCCTGAATACATCCCGGCGCATCGAACTGATGACGCCGCGCCCGATCCACCCGAGCGATGCTTCCGTCGCAAAACCGGCGGCTCCCCGGATAATGAAGACGCCAACGAAGGCGACCGGCAACCACTTCGCGGTTTCGAGATTGTGTGCGACCAGTGCCTCGTCCGTCATCGGTTCCAGCATCCAGACCAGCAGTCCTTCGACGAGCGATGATGCGACCATGCCGATGATGGCGATGAGGCCGAGGTAGCGGTATGGAGTGACGTAGCGCCAGAGGCGGCGGTATACCTCGATGACCCGCGGATCGATGGGCGTACTCACGGATCGGTCGGGTCGTTTACGGTAGCTATGCTGATTTGCACGAAACCCAGTTTCCCTGCCACGTCCATGGCAGTCACCACGTACTGGTGCCGGGCGTTCGCATCGGCGCTGATGGTCAGTGGCAACGCCGTGTTGCCGCCCGACACCTTTTGCAGCGCATTGCGTATGGTCTCGGGCCGGTTGTTCACCAACTCACGTCCGTTGACGAGGTAAGTGCCCTGCTCCGTGATCATGATCTCGAGCTGGTCGGGGACCTCCTCGACGACCGGCGTGTTCTGTGCCTCCGGCAATCGGATCGAGATCTGCGATTGCTTGACGAAACTGGTCGACACCATGAAAAAGATCAGCAACAGAAGCACGACGTCGATGAGCGACGTAAGGTTGACCTCTGGTTCCGCCCGCGGACGCAGGTTGAGTTTCATTCGTCGGTACAACCCGAATTGAGGCGATGCAATGCCTCGACCAGCTTGATCGCTTCTTTCTCCATGTCGACAACCAGCGTGTCCACCCGGTTCCGGTAGTAGCGATAGCCGATCAGTGCCGGTATCGCGACGGTCAGTCCCGCCGCTGTGGTGATCAGCGCTTCCGCGATGCCGCCGGCAAGCACCGTTGGATTGCCGACACCGTGAGTGGTAATCGCAGTAAATACCTTGATCATGCCGAACACGGTACCTAGCAGGCCGAGCAGCGGCGATATCGCGGCTATCGTGCCCAGGGTATCGAGGTATCGTTCGAGTTCATGAACGACGTGACGTCCTGTGTCCTCGATACTGTCTTTCATGACCATGCGATCCAGGTCGCGGTTGATCAGGCCTGCAGCGAGTATCTGCCCGAGCGGCGAGCCCTGGTGCAGGGTCTGGATCTGTTTCTGGTCGAGCGCATCTTTCTTGACCCATCCCCAGACCTT
>JAKEGN010000352.1 GCA_022615525.1 Woeseiaceae bacterium | reverse complement strand
TTCGGCAGCCGGATATTGCGGGACCGGTCTGGCGATCCGCTGGCCATCCTGATCGACCGGCAGGTCCCCTGATCGAAGCGCCGGGTGGCTGAAGAGGAACAGTCATTGTCAGCAATCGTCCCTGTCGAAGAAGCAAAAAAGTGCTTCGCCTGCGGGCCGGAGAACCCGGTCGGGCTGCGAATACGCTTTGCACTTGTCGACGGAATCTGCCGCGGCGAGTTATGTCCGACCGTCAATCACGTGGGCTACGAGAATACCGTGCACGGCGGCATCATTTTTTCAGCGCTGGATGACGTCATGGCCAATGTGCTGTACCTGCAGAACATCAAGGCACATACGGCACGATGTGAAATTCGCTACCGGCAGGCGCTGGCGGTTGGTGAAACCATTTTTCTCAAGGGCTGGATCGAGAGCCAGCGAAAGAGGCTGGTGCTCCTGAAGGGAGAGGCCCGCCTCGGAGACGGCACGTTGATCGCCGATTGCGAAGCGAGTTTCATGACTGCGGGGGGCAGCCCCGGCTGATCGTCGTGCAGACTGCCGTCAGCGTTCGAGCGATGGCGGTACGGCGACCCTCACTGTATCTCCCTGCGCATCACTTTCGGTACGACGCCCGGATTCCACTGCTATGCGCCGGTTCGCATCCGCGAGGGCGGACTCCAGTCGCTTCAGCTGTACAAACGACAGTGCATCGAAATCGATATTCTGCAATGCATCGATGGCGAGCTGTGCAGTGTCTTCACCGCCTGCTCCCTGGTTGCGTGGATTTTTCATGGAATCAGTCTAGCAGTGCGCGAAGTCGTGAAATGTGACTGCGGTCACGTGCCGACTTCTGCGGCGTCTGTGCTAGCATGCGGGCGTTTTGCCTGACTACCGGAGTAACTGATGGCACTTCCCCCCATGCTGGAGGGCAGGCTCAGGATCCCCCTGATCGGGGCGCCGATGTTCATCGTGTCCGGTCCGGAACTCGTCATAGCGCAGTGCAAGGCGGGCATCGTTGGATCGTTCCCGGCCTTGAATGCACGGCCTGAATCCATGCTGGAGACATGGCTACAAAGAATCACAACGGAGCTGGCAGAACATGCCGCCGCGCACCCGGACAAGCCGGTCGCACCATTCGCGGTCAACCAGATCGTCCACAAGAGCAATGACCGGTTGCAGCACGACGTCGCGACCTGCGTCAAGTACAAGGTACCCATCATCATCACCAGCTTGCGTCCTCCGGCGGAAGTCGTCGCGGCAGTGCACGAGTATGGCGGGGTCGTGTTCCACGACGTGATTAACCTGCGCCATGCAGAGAAAGCAATCGGCCAGGGTGTCGACGGCATCATCGCGGTGTGCGCCGGTGCCGGCGGGCATGCCGGCACCACCAGCCCGTTTGCGCTGGCCAAGGAAATTCGCCGGATGTTCGATGGCACGCTGATACTCGCCGGTGCGATGAGCCGCGGCTGCGACCTGGTCGCGGCGCGCGCGCTCGGTGCGGACCTCGCCTATTTCGGGACCCGCTTCATTGCGAGCAACGAAGCCAATGCACCGGACTCTTACAAGCAGATGATCGTAGCGAGCCGCGCAGCAGACATCGTCTACACGCCGGTTTTCACCGGCGTGCACGGCAGCTATCTGCGCGGCAGCATAGAAAACGCCGGCCTGGACCCTGACAAGCTTTCGGAAATAGATATCAAATCGATGAACTTCGGCAGTGGCGGGAATGCCCGTGCCAAAGCCTGGCGCGATATCTGGGGCGCAGGGCAGGGCGTCGGCACTATCGACAGCAACGCATCAGTGTTGGACCTAGTCATGCAACTCGAGCAAGAATACATGGAAACTCTGCAGCGCCTCACGGTGGCATGAAAGCTGCGGAATTGTCATTGCTTGTTGTCTGATCCGTACTGAAGCACCTGAACTTTTTCCAGTGTTATCAAGCCACTTGTCATCATGTCATTGAGAACGGGCAGGAACGCATTTATTTTCTCCTCGCCGTCGACGATCTCGATCACCAGGGGAAGGTCCTCCGACAGCCGCAGAATCTTCGAGGTGTGCAATCGGCTGGAATGACCATAGCCCATCGCTCCGCGCAGCACGGTGGCGCCAGCCAAATGCATCTCGCGGGCCTTGAGTACTATGGCCTCATAGAGAGGACGGCTAACATCCTTGTCGTTCTCGCCGATGAAAATCCGTAAGATCAATGCCTGCTTTGGTATCTGCATGGATTACGATCCTTTCAAACGATTGAGATTCGCCGCGAGTATATGGCCCAGCCAGACTGCCGCCAGCCACCCGACCGTCGACACGCCGACGTTTAGGCCGGCCAACGTAAGGTAACCGGCCTGCACGAGGCTCAATGTCTCGAGGCCGAACACCGAAAACGTAGTGTAGCCGCCGCAGATACCGGTCATGACAAACTGACGCCGGTGCGATCCGGCGAACAGCCGTCCGCCTGGCCCAGTCAGGGTTGCGTAAAAGCCGACCACGAAGGAGCCGGTGACATTGACAAACAACGTGCCCCAGGGAAAATCGGGTCCCGCATCGGTCCAAACTGCCAGAGACGCGATCGCGCGCAGCACGCCGCCGATCGCACTGCCAAAGGCGATCAACGCATAGAGTGCGGCGGCATGGCGAATCACGAGCCAAGGTGTCTCTTTCGGGTGCGGCGCAGCAATCGCCGGCATTTCCGCCGGGCCCTCTGACGAGAAGTCGGAAATGGGTTCGTTGTGCTGCGTCAACGCGGGCCTCAGCCGATTGCAGCGGCGGCAACGGCAAAGCCCAGTGCGACCGCCGAAAGACACAGAGTAAGTGATAGCAGCATGTTGCCACCGGCCCGCAGATAGTCACCGTCCCGAGCGAGGGCCAACGTCTGTAAACTGAACGAAGAGACCGTGGTGTAACTGCCTAGGACGCCGACGACCGTGAATTGCCAGGTGTCCGACATGTCGAACACCGCGTGACCGCTGGCCGCTGCGGCAATGATACCGATGGCGAAGGCACCACTGACATTTACCACCATCGTGCCCCACGGAAACGTCTCACCGATGTGCCTGCCGACGAGTCCTGAAACAAAGAACCGCGCCGCGCCTCCCAGGCCGCTGCCCAATGCCACTGACACCAACCAAATCAGAATCGATTGCACATCATCAAACGACGCATCCGGCATTACTTGCGGCCCTTTGACGGAGTTTCAAAATCGATGCTGCTGAGCAGCATGTGGACACGCGCCACAACCAGCCCGGACTGCTCGAGCACAAGCCTGGTACTGCCAAAAAACATCTGGATCATCAGATACCGCAAAAGGGTGTATCTGTTCGCCCACGCGTTTTGCAGGCGCAGAATTCGCAATTCGTCCGCTTCTGTGCGCATATTAGACTCGCTGCTGAAATCGCTTGGCCATCATTTAAGAACCGACATTCGGGATGTCGCCGCGCTGGTGCGATCATTCATCCAGAGCCAGGGCGGCTGATTCGAGAACAGACCAGATATCGTCGATCCAGTCCAGGTGCTCCGGCTTCATCAGGCAGGATCGGACACAGGTTACCGTATCGCGATTCATGACCAGCTCCGGCCAGTATTGCCGTACCAGCTCGGCAGGCAATTCGATCAACGCCAGGTGCAGCTCGCGTTTCGCGGTTTCCGCAAACAGTTTGCGCGCGAGCATGCTGGCATCCCGTGCACTGCCGGCCCTGACGCCGAACACGACGATGTCCAGCTGCGGCTGCATCAATGCCTTCAACCGGTGGCTGGCCTGCACGCGGCGCCAGAGCTCCCTTGCGGCGAGCAGGGATCGGTTCAACCCGCTGGCGAATTCGCCGCCCCGTTGCATCGGCAAGAGCTGCTGGGTCGCCCACAAAGCAACTGCAGCCGCACCCGGACGCGAGCATTCCAGGCTGATCTCGCCCAGGTGCAATTCCGCGGAACTGAAATACGTATATGGCGAGTCGTGCTTGTAAAGTGCCCCCACAGCCGGATCGCGAAACAACACGCAGCCACAGCCGTACGGTTGCAGTCCGTGTTTATGCGGGTCGATGACGATGGAGTCGGCCTCGCCCATGGATGCGAATGCCGGTTGCAGTTCCGGCGCGAGCGCATCGGCCAGCGTGAAGTAACCGCCGTAGGCGGCGTCGACATGGACCCGGAATCCGTATTGCTGCCGCAGGTGCAGGACGGCCGGCAATGGATCGATCGCACCGAGCCCTGTCGTTCCCATGGTCACCACCACTGCCGCGACGTCGCCTTCCCGCAGTCGCGATTCCAGCGCGGTCATGTCCATACAGCCGTTGGGGGTTACCGGGATTGCTTCAAACGGCAAAGCCAGCACGTCGCTGATGCGCGCATGAGTGTAGTGCGCCTGTGCGGATGCCAGCACGGTCTTGCCCGGATGCAGCTGCCCCGCCACCCACAAGGCTTCGAGATTGGCCATGGTGCCGCCACCGCACAGATGCCCGAGCGGTTTTCCCAACCCGAATATCTCTCCGATCGCTGCGACACACTCGCTTTCCATGTGGGAACTGGCTATGCCGCCATCGCGCGCATGATTGTTGGGATTGATCCACAGGGACAGCGCGTAAGCCAGCCTTGCGGCCGCATGCGGCGGCTTCATCATCTGCCCGGCATAGCGCGGGTGGTGGTAGGGGTAGTTCTGCTGCATGCGGCCGGCCACTTCCATGAGCACCGACCTGAGCCTGTCCCGGTCGACTGCCGGCGTGAAATCGGGAAGGTGACTGAAGCCTTGCTGCAGCTTTTCCAGTGCGGCTTGCAGGATGTCGATTTCTGATTTAGTGACTAAAGCCATGATCGAGCCCGTAGACTTGCGGCTTGAATCCTAACCCAAATAAGCGGGGTATTGTCCGGTACAATTTGCCTGCCGAAACTCCGGATCGCGGACCCCTATGGACCTGATCGCAATTGCCGTACCGTTTTTCCTGCTTGCATTGCTGATCGAGCTGTTTGTCGATCGCATCCGTGGAACCGGTCACTACCGGGCCAACGACGCAATCAACAGCCTGAGCGCGGGAACCCTGAGCACGACTTTCGGCTACTTCACCAAAATCGTGCCAACAGTCATCTGGGCATACGCCTTCGAGGAATTTGCCCTGATCGACATGCCGCTGGCGTGGTTCGACATGTCGCCGACCGGACTGCTGTTGTGGCTGGTGGCGATGCTGGCCTGGGACTTTTGCTACTACTGGTCACATCGCTGCGGTCATGAAATCTCGATCCTGTGGGCGTCGCATGCCGTGCATCATCAGAGCGAGGACTACAACCTGTCGACGGCTCTGCGGCAGACCAGCACCGGGTTCCTGTTCAACTGGATCTTCTACCTGCCGCTGTTCCTGGTCGGGTTTCCACCCGAAGTACTGATCACGGTCAACTCGCTGAACCTGATCTACCAGTTCTGGGTCCACACGCAGCACATCGGCAAACTCGGAGTGCTCGACCGTATCTTTGTCACACCCTCGAACCATCGCGTGCACCATGCCCAGAACGAGAAGTATATCGACCGCAATTACGGCGGGATCCTGGTTCTCTGGGACAGGCTTTTCGGCAGTTTCCAGGAGGAACTGGATAACGATCCCGTCGTGTTCGGCGTGCGCAAACCGCTTTCGAGCTGGAATCCGTTCTGGGCCAATGCGCAGGTGTATGCCTACCTGTGGTTCGACGCGGTACGTACGCGGCGCTGGCGCGACAAGCTCGGCATCTGGTTTCGTCGCACGGGATGGCGGCCGCAGGATGTCGAGGCGCGATATCCGAAGCACAGGTCGGACATCCGGACGTTTCGCAAGTACGACCCGCCGCTCGCCGCGACGCTGCGCTACTACCTGATCGGGCAATTTCTCGTTGCCGTGGCCGGCATACTCTGGATCGGACAGTTGTATGCTTCGCAAGGTCTGGCCGTGGTGACAATTCCCTGCCTCCTGTTGTGGGTACAGCTTTACACGCTGGGCATGATCAGCGACCGCAGGAAGAACGCGATTGTTTTCGAACTGGGCAGGCTCAACCTGGTGCTGCCATCGGGCGTGCTCGCAATCGTCATGACAACTTCGATCCTGGCCAACGACGCTCGCACCTGGTTCGTGGTCGTGCTCTACGCGCTGCTTTCGTCAGCCTGGTTGCGCCTGGCGTCGAACGTGACGGCGATGCAGAATCTGGATTAGAAAAACCTAATTACCAATTGAAAAGTATACTAAAAAGAGACCGTAGCATGGGATCGTCGCCGGCGGCGCGCTACTCGGCAGGCCTGGTGTATTCATCAATCACCTGCTCGATGGCATCCGAGCACACGCGGCAAAAATCGCTGCTGCGCGTGAACATGATGCAGTTCATTTCAGAGCGGTAATAGCCCTTCGACTGGTAGTTAGCGCCTTCGAACGCGCCAACGGCATCCCGATATGGCGCTGTCGAAAACAGTCCGTCGGAAAACTGCTGGTCCTCGTGAAACAGTTGGTTCATTTCCGACTCCGCCACGTTTTCCGCTCTCATCTGCGCGCGCCTGGCCTGGTAGGCCAGCGAATGCTCTTCGTAGGCCTCTTTCGGCCAAGGCGTCGGGATCGGCGTGGCGCTTTCGGTGTGCTGCTTCCACTTCAGCCGGGCCGGATCGAGCAGTGCGGTGACGTTCGGTTCGTACGGTTCCGTGATGGACTCCGGCGCCTCGTACGCCACGGAACTCGTGTAGTACTCGTCGGCAAGCCCGGCGAAGTGGTGACCGAACTCGTGCACGAACAGGTACGCCGCCCATTCGCTGTGGGCCGCCGCCGTGCTGTACAGGCCGTAGATTCCGCCACCCCCGTAGGTATCGCTGTTGGTGAGGATTTCCACAAAATCGTACGGAACGGACGAAGCGATCTGCCGCCATGCCTTGTTTTCGTAGGTCAGCACGTAACGTTCGCTGCGAAAGGCATCGTAGGTCGCGCCGATCGGTGAGTCCCGGTATGTGCCGGTGGATGGACGTGAAACACCCGATTCGCGGGCCGGCGGGGCCAGCGCCCAGACGTTGAAATCCGACCGGTGCTCGCGAAACGGCGAGGTGGAAAGGAATACCTCCGTCAGCTCTTTCGCTCGATCGAGAAAGGTGCCGATCTCGTCTGCGGTGTAACCATCGCCGAGCAACAACAGGTCCACCTTTTCTCGCGGGTCGCCGTTGTACTCGATCGCGGTCACGTCGTCCCTGTACGGCGCCGATTCGCGATGCACGAGGTAGTCGCCCGGATCCAGCCCGGTCTCCCAGACCGTTACGAAACCGTTGTCCGCGCCGCGCTTGCGGATCACGACGCGAAACTCCGACTGCGGTGCAGGGAACCGCAGTGACTCGTGAAACGTTCGGTCAATGAGTTGCGCCTCTGCAGTGGTTTCCCATTCACCGTAAATGCTGCTGAAACTGCGCGACCAGAGCAGAGCGCCGGACTCTTTGTCGAGGATCTCGAATGCGTACTTGCCCCGCAAGGTCTTGTCCGTCGGTTGCGCAAGGTTTCCGGGAAAGGGGAGGGGTTCCAGCACGAGCTCATCGATGCTGAAGGTCTCGGACTCCGCGTTGCCGCTGTGGTAATAGTCGAGACGCATCGTCTGTACGGTTTCCCCGGCGTACGCCGTGACAGTGCAGCAAATCGCAAACAGAACCACCACGGCAGTTTTCATCGAGAGTTTCACGCTGAATAGCTCCTAGATGGTGGTGTAGGGTCGTATCGGCGAGCCGTCGCTGAAGCGGCCCAGGCGGAACTCATTGAGCTCGATGCCGCTGTCCTTGCCGCCCAGCATGCCTGCTACAGCTTTGCCGGCGCCGGGACCTATGCCGAAACCGTGCCCGCTGAACCCCGTCGCGATGTAAAAGCCCGGGAGGGTCTCCGCTTCGCCGATCACCGGAATCACATCGGGCGTGGTCTCGACCATGCCGGCCCAGGATTCCACTATCTCCACGCCGGCCAGAGCGGGAAAGGTTTCGTAGAGATTGACGCGCAGTTCGGCGAGTACTTTCTTATTGGGTTCCGGGCTCAGTACGCGCTGGTTCTCGAACGGTGACACCTGGTCGAGCGCCCAGCGTGTCGGCATGCGCCATTCATCGATGAAATCCCTGCCTATCGAAAGCCGCAGCACGCTCAGTTCACGCTTCAGTGCACGCATGAACTTGAGGGAGTGACGCAGCGTCGAGGGCGTCAGGCTGTGATCCAGCACGGAGCCGTGCGCGATCGTATAACCTCCGTCCTGGCGCCGGCGTATGCCGATCCGTTTGTCGAATACGGCGCCGTTCAGCACGACATCCGCCGGCGCCGTACGGGCCACGGTGCCTCGGACCTTGAGCTGCGGCAACGAGATGCCGATCGAGCGGCAGAACATCGAGCTCCACGCGCCGGCCGCGCATAACACGGCCGAGGTCTGGATGCTGCCGTGTTCCGTCACCACGGCCGAGACTCGCCCGGCCTCGCGTTCGACGCCGCGTACCGCGCAGCCGGTGAGCACTGTCGCACCCAGGCGCGCCGCGGCCCGGGCGATGGCCGGTGCCGCTTTGTGCGGCTCGGCCCGTCCGTCGCTGGGCGTGTAAATAGCGCCTTGCCAATCGGCCGGCCCGCCGCGTACCTGCGCCTCGAGTTCCTTGCCCGAGATGATCCGCGTGTCGAGGCCGAACTGGCGCGACACGGACAACCACGCTTCGAAATCTTCGAGGTCCTTCTCGCTGCGCGCGGTGAACAGGCAGCCGGCGGTCGTGAAACCGACTTCCTCGCCGATTTCGACCTCGAGGCCGCGCCAGATCCGCAGGCTCTCGATGATCATCGGCATTTCGCGCGGGTCGCGAGCCTGCTGGCGTACCCAGCCCCAGTTCCGTCCCGATTGTTCGCCGGCGATGTGTCCTTTTTCGCATACCACCGACCGGATGCCCTGTTTGGCCAGGAACCATGCGGTCGAGACGCCTATGATGCCGCCGCCGATGATCACGACATCGGCTTTTTTCGGCACGGATTCCGGAAACGCGACCGGCGCCGTCCAGGTGCGGGACACCGTGTCGCGCGCAAATGTATCGTTCATGAACGAATCAATCCCTGCGATCTCGACAGCCAGTACTTTAATGCATTTCGTATGCGGTGATTGCGCAAACGCATGAACGAGCGGAACAGCACGGGAACCAGGAACAGTGTCAGTATGGTTGCGACGAACAGGCCGAATACCATGCTGGTTGCGACCGGGCCCCACAACAGCGACTTGCCGCCAAGTCCGGTAGCCAGGGAGAACAGGCCCGCAATCGTCGTCATGGTGGTTATGAGGATCGGGATGACGCGTCGCCTGGCAGCATAGATGACGGCATGCAGCGGGCGCATACCGGCCCTGATCCTGCTGTTTGCCGCGTCGATGAGCACGATCGCCGCGTTCACCGCTATACCCGTCAGTGCAACGATTCCGTACAGGGTGTAAAGGCTCATCGGATTGCCGGTTGCCCACAGGCCGAAGACGACACCGGTAAATGCCATCGGCAGGGTCGAGACAATCAGCATGGGCTGGAAATAGCTGCGGAACTGGGTCGCCAGGATCAGGTAGATGAGCCCTATGCCAAACAGGAACAGGATCAACATCGAATCGAGGCTTTCCTGGATGTCATCGAATGCGCCGGAGAAATCGAGGTCGGCTCCAGGAAACTCTGCCCGAACCTCTTCCCATTCCTCGGTGATCAGCCGGGTAGCGGCGACGGTATTGATTTTTTCCTCATCGAGGTCTGCTTCGACCTTGATCGCGCGGCGGTAGTTGTAGTGACGGATCGTGCCACTGCTGCGCGCGATACCGGTTGTGGACAATGCCCGGAACGTCGTCGTGCCGCCTTGCGCCAGCGCGATCGGGTCGTCCAGTATCTCGTGTATGTCGCCGAGGCTGCGGCGCGGACCGCGTACCCGGAGTTCCACTTTTTCACCGCCATCGCGCGTGAAAGCGACGACTTCCCCTTCGACATGCAGCCGCATCAGCCGTGCAATCATGCCGGGATTGAGCCCCGCCTCACGCACCGCGCGCTCGTCGAGATCCAGCGCCAGCTCGAAGCGGCCAGGCACGTCGTCGTCCAGCACGTTCGAGGCGCCGTCGATGTTGTTCACGATCCCGAGCAGGGCGTCGGCCGCGGCGCGCAACTCCTCGTAGTCGTCGCTTCTGACCCGAACCTCGACATCCTTGGCCACCGGCGGCCCGCCGGAAAGCTCAAAGAACGTCACCTCCGCGTTTCCAGGCGTGGTAATCGCCGTTTCCCGGATTGCATCGACGACATCGCCCACGTCACGCGAGTTCGGTCCTTTCGGATTCAGCGACACCAGGATCTGCCCGTACTGGTCACCGAACAGGGCCTCCGCGTCCGTGAACTTGACGCCTGCCATGCTCGACACCGCACGAACTTCCTCGTCACGGAGCAAGGGCCGGATGCGATCGACCACGAGTTGCGATTGCGCCAGCGTTGCCTCGAGCGGCGCATCCGGGGGCATTTCGACGTTGATGTAGAAAATTCGCAGCGGATCGAAAGTAAAGAACTCCATGCGCACCTGCTCGGTCGCGAGTCCGGCGATCGACAGCAGGAACGCCAGCGTGCCGGCGGCAAAGAAGCGTACTGGGTGCCGAAAAACGTAGGCGAGCATGCGCGTGTACCTGACCCTGACGAAATGCGTCCAGCGCTCCCGCCAGTGTTGCAAGTGCTTGACCTCGGCAGACACATTGCCGCTTGTCGAAACGACGTGGGCAGGCAGTATCCAGAATGCCTCGATGAGACTCACCAGCAGGCCGACGGTCACGACCATCGGAATGATCTGCATGAAATCGCCGACGATGCCCGGAAGCAGCATCAATGGCGCAAACGCGGCAATGGTCGTGAGCACGGCCGACGTTACCGGCTGTCCGACTTCGCGTATCGAGTCCAATGCTGCCGATATCGCTTCCTGTCCGCGTTGCAACCGGTAATACATGGCCTCGACGACCACCACAGCGTCGTCCACCAGCATGCCGAGCACGATCACGACACCGAGCAGGACGGACACGTTCAGCGTATTCCCGGTCATGTTCAGCATCCAGAACGTGCCGGCGATCGAGAACGCAATGCCCATGGTGACGAACACCGCGATCCTCGTGCCGAGGAACACCCAGCACACGCCGAGCACCAGGAAGAGCCCCAGCAAAGCGTTGTTCTGCATGATGCTCAGGGCTTCACGCGTCTGCGTGGTTTGATCATCCGCGAGGGTCAGCTGGATCCCGCTGTCACGCAAGGCCTCGTTCTTGCTCTCGACATAATCATTGATTCGATCGACGAGCTGCAGCGTGTTGGTGAAGCCGACCTTGGTGATCGACATCATGATGGCCGGGTTGCCCCCGTGCTCGACCAGCTGGTTTGCCTCTTCGCGGCCGCGGCGCACCTTGCCGATACGATCCAGTGGAATCTTTCCCTGCGGCGAGGCCTTTGGCGCCAGCAGGAACTGCGCGAGGTCCTCGGGCTCCGTTGTCTTGCCCTGCACGCGCACGAGCCAGGCGTCGCCGGATACGTCGATCTTGCCGGCCGACACATCGATGTAGGACTCACGCAACTGGTCGGCGACGTCCGTGGCTGTCAGGCCGTAAGCAGCAAGGGCCTGCGGATCGATTTCGATCTGCAATTCAGGCTCGTTGAAGCCGAACGCCTGCACCCGGTCGACGCCATTCAACCGCTCCAGTTCGTCCTTGATCAGCTTGGCCTGGCGCCGCAGCCGCTCGTCATCGGCCTGGCCCGTGACCAGCACCATTGCCGTCGGGAATCCGTTCGATGTCGTGATCTCCAGTATGTACGGGTCCTCGACGTCCGCCGGCAGTTCATCGTTGGTCTTGCTTTGAATCTCGCGCCGCAAGTCCGTAACGCGCTTGTCGAAGTCCCGCTCTGAAAGCTCGCGGAAACGAACCAGTATGTTCGAGACATTCTCGCGCGACGCACTGGCGACGAACTTGACGTCCTGCACATTACGCAAGGCGTCCTCCAGCGGGCCGGTTACCAGTTCCTCGACGTCCGCAGCAGTGGAGCCGGGCAAAACGGTATTGATATTGACGACGTTGAAGTTGATTTCCGGGTCCTGTTCGCGTGGCATCTGCTGGTATGACAGAAAGCCCATGACCAGCATCACGGAAACCGTGATGTTGACCAGCGGATGGTTGGTCAGCAGGGTTCGGTAGAAATTCATCGACCTACGATCTTCAGCGCATCGCCATCCTGCAGGAGTATGTGGCCGCGAGAGACGACCAGGGTGTCGCGAGGCAGTTGCACCGCCGTCGGACGTCCTTCCTGAGCTCCGGGTATGGCAACAAACCTGGCGTGTTGGTCCTCGGCAATGAAAACACCGAATTCCGTGCCACGCTGCACGATGACGGTCACGGGCACCAGTCCCTGCGCGTCGTGCCAGACCAGTTCACCACTCGCGCCTACCGGTGCCGCATCTGCGGTGAACACAAAGCGGCCGCGCAACTTGCGCGTACTGGTTTCAATGACATCAGAAAGACGGGCAATCGTAACCGGCCAGTTCCGTCCCTGGCTGGCGAAGTACAGGTCCGTTGCAGCAGGCAATCCGCCGTCGTACTGTGGGTCGATCTCGGCGTCGATTTCGCGGCTGTCGGTTTGCACGATCGTAATCAGCGGCGAACCAGGCATGGCAAAACTGCCGACCTGGGCCTGGCGTTCGACGACCGTTGCATCGAAAGGCGCCTTTATGCGTGTTCGCGACAATGTCAGTTCCGCTTGCTCAATGGACACGAGCTGTACAGTCCGGTTCGCTTCCAGGACCGCGACATCGGTTTGCCGCGCTATCAGTTCTTCGTCCGAGACGAAATTCTTTTCGAGCAATTCCTCCGCCTTGCGCAGGCGTTGCCTGGCCTGGACGATTTGCGCATCCAGCGCGGCCAGAGAAGCCCTGGCCTGGGCCAGCGCAAGCCGCGCATTGTCATCGTCGAGCCGTATCAGCAAGTCGCCTTTTCGCACGGCAGCTCCGACGTCTGCGGTAACTTCCCTGACCAGTGCCGATACTTCGGAAGTGACGATCGCGCGATTCGCCGAAACAACGGTGGCCGGTGCGCGCAGCTCGCGGTCGATGAGCAGGTCGCCCAGTTGCTGTACGGAAACGGGAATGACCTCCGCGGCAGCGACCACGAGCGATGCCAGTGCAATGACAGGCACTATGATGATCTTGTGTAACATGCGAAGTAATCGACCTTGAGAAAAAGGTCTCCCGGAAATCAGGGACCATTGACCTGCCGCAGGGAACTTGGTTCTATTGAACAGCAGGCGCCGCGGTCGGCGGATTATAGCGGGACGATCGACGATAGGGCAGCGCTGGTATAGTGTACCAACCGGAATATTTGTAACTAATCGCATCAGCTTTCAGGACCCGAACATGTACAGGAAATCGATGATTTTCTTTGTTGCAGCCGTGACGCTATGGCTTGCGACCCCGGCGCTTGCCGTTGCAGAAACCACCACGGACCTTGATCCCCTGACCGGTGCCGTGCTCGATGCGGCCATCGCTGGCGAACATCGATCCCCGGAAAACAAGGCCCGTGACACCTATCGGCACCCGAAGGAAACACTGGCCTTCTTCGGCTTTCGTCCCGACATGACGGTGGTCGAGGTGTGGCCGGGCGGCGGCTGGTACACCGAGATTCTCGCCCATGCGCTGAAAGACCGTGGCACCCTCTATGCCGCGCAGTACAGCGTCAATCCGCCCTTTGCTTACCAGCGCCGCTATTTCGGCGAGTTCATGGGCAAGATGGGCGGCGTTCCGGACGTGTACAAAAAGGTCATCATCACCTCGCTCGATTTTCCGTACGAGTTGCGGATCGCGCCGGCGGGATCTGCGGATCTTGTCGTGACTTTTCGCAACGTGCACAACTGGGCAGCCGAGGGTTATGGCCAGGACGCGACACAACTCGGCTATCGCGCGATGTTCGACGCACTGAAACCCGGTGGCGTACTCGGGATCGTCGATCATCGCTGGCCCGATCCGGCCACCGAGGACCCGACGGCGGCCAATGGCTACATTTCCGAGCAGCGTGTCATTGCGGATGCGGAGAAAGCGGGTTTTCGTTTGCTGGCCCGCTCCGAAATCAACGGCAATCCCAGGGACACCCGCGACCACCCCGAGGGAGTCTGGACCCTGCCGCCATCGCTGGCATTGGGTGACACCGATCGTGAAAAATACCTCGCTATCGGCGAATCGGATCGCATGACCCTCAAGTTCATCAAGCCGGAGCAATGACAGCTCACGCGACGCCGCGCCTCGCACGGGTCATCACGCCGGGCCGCAGGAGCCTGGCAGATCTCGACGTCCGCCGGGCGCTCCCGCAACGGTCCCAGCAACGCGTCGGACCGTTCATATTCTTCGACCACATGGGCCCGGCCGATCTTCCACCGGGCAAGGGCATCGACGTCCGGCCGCATCCACACATCGGCCTGGCAACGATTACCTACCTGTTCTCGGGTGCCATCAGGCATCGGGACAGCCTGGGTTACGATCAGGTCATCGTTCCGGGTGAAGTCAACTGGATGACAGCGGGTCGCGGCGTCGTCCATTCAGAACGAACACCGCAGGCCGAAAGGGTTAGCGGATCGCATCTGCACGGAATCCAGGCCTGGATTGCATTGCCGACGGACAAGGAGGAAATCGCGCCTGGTTTCGCGCACTATTCCGCAAAGCAGATCCCGCAGCTGCGGCAGCCCGGTGCCAGGCTCACCGTGATCGCGGGAAGCGCGTATGGGGAATCATCGCCGGTCGAGACAGCGAGCGAGACCCTGTACATCGAGGCAGATCTCGATGCCGGAGCGACTCTGGACCTTCCGCAGAACGCGAACGAGCTGGCGCTCTACGTCGTCAATGGGGAACTTGACGTGGAAGGCGAAACCGTTCAGTCGGGTACCATGGCCGTACTGTCCGAGGACAGGTCGTCCGCGTGTCGGGCACGAAGCGACTGCAAATTGATGATACTCGGTGGCGCAAAGCTGCCCGGTGAGCGCATCGTCTGGTGGAATTTTGTCAGCAGTCATCGTGAGCGCATCGAGCTCGCCAAGACCGACTGGACCGAAGGCCGCTTCGACAGGGTGCCCGGTGAAACGGAGTTCATCCCGTTGCCCGAGCGATAATGTACCGATAGCCGCAGGATCAGGACAGGACATTGGAGTACTTGCAACTTGTCGCAGGCCTTGCGCTGCTTTTCCTGGGCGCCGAGTTGCTTGTCAATGGCTCCGTGAAGTTCGCGCGCGCAATCGGCTTCCCGCCGTTGCTCATCGGCCTTACGCTGGTGGCCTTCGGCACCTCGATACCGGAACTCGCCACCAGCATCGACGCCGCGCTTGCGGGTTCTCCGGGTATCGCGGTCGGCAATGTCGTCGGTTCCAACATCACGAATATCCTGCTGATAGTCGGGCTCGTAGCACTGTTCTCGCCGATCGCCTGCGCCGCGGATACCGTTCGCCGCGACGGCAGCGTGATGTTCCTGACGGCCCTGGTCTGCCAGATGGCATTGCTCTATGGCCAGTTGACCTGGTGGATCGGCTTGCTTTTCCTGGCCGGTCTGGCGGCCTACCTGTTGATTGCGCTGCGCTACACGCCGGCTGTACCGCAAACGGGCACGCTTCACGCCGCAGCGCTGCCTGAAACTGCTATCAAACGTCACGCGGTACCGTTGCTGATTGCACTGATCGGCCTGATGCTGGTCCTGGTCGGCGCGTCCTGGCTGGTCGGCGGGTCGATCCTGATTGCTCACGAGCTGGGTGTAAACGAAAGCATCATCGGCCTGACCATCGTCGCGGCCGGGACGTCGATGCCCGAACTGGTGACCTCTTTGGTCGCAGCCGTAAGGCGCCAGGCGGATATCGCCATCGGCAATATCATCGGCTCCAACATCTTCAACGTGCTCGGCATCCTGGGTACCACCGCGCTCGTGGAACCGATCTGGGTTCCGGAGCAGATTCGCAACTTCGATGGCTACCTGATGTGCATCGTGACCCTGGCATTCATCGTGGCATCCATTACCGGACGGCGCATCAGCCGCGGCGAGGGCGCAGCGTTCCTCGCTGTGTATGTCGCCTACATAGCCCTGTTGGCCACCCATATCGAAGGACTGTAGCCGACCGGACCGGCACTTGGCCTGGCCATTTCTGCGTCGCTTGCCACAGCAACAGGCGAGATTCGTCCTTCCTCCCGGCCGGACATGAGAAATCACCGGTCACTTTTGTCGCTGGCTTCGGACTTCTGGCGCTGTTTGAGTTTTTCCTTGGCGGCCTGGCGTTGCTCTGGAGTCATGTTCTCGTATTTTGCACGCGCGCGCTGCCTGGCTGCCTCACGCTCCTCAGGACTCATCCCTTCGAGACGTTCCCTGGCTTTTTGTTTGGCCGCCTCGCGTTCCTCGGGTGTCATGCTTTCGAATCGTTCGCGGGCTTGCTGCCTCGCGGCTTCCTGTTCCTCAGGCGGCAGGCTCTCGTAATGATCACGCATCTTCTGCCGGAATTCCTTGCGCTCCTCGTCATTCATGGATTCATACGCGGCGCGCCTTTCTTCCGGCGACATGTCTGCCGGATTCGGCGTGTCCGCGGCGGCGGCGAACGAACCGAGTAACAGGGCAAGTGAGAACAGGCCGCTGCGGATCGCACATTGGGGCAGGTCAGAATTCACAGTAGTACTCCTCGAAACTGAAAGTGGTGCCGAAATATTGTACCGGCATTTCTGTACAACGCGGCACACCGCTTTTGGATGACAAACGATTGTGGCCCCGCGAATGCGGGCCTGCCGCGAAAAACAGGGTAACATCGCGACAGGGGCGACTGCAGTCCGGAATACACTCAGAGAATATGGAATTACAGCGACGAAGCATGCAGCGTATATCCCCGGCATCGAGGCCGGCGAGATGCCGCTGAGTCGCATCCTGCCACTGCTGGTCCTGTCCGTCATCGCCGCTTGTGCAAGCCGTGAGGTGCTGCAGGCGAAAAGCGCTGCGCCGCCGCCAGGAGTGGACTTCTCGGGATACTGGCGCCTGTCCGTCGATTCACCTGCGGATCGCGACCGCATCAATGCCGCCATCGGCCAGGCGGCAGGCGCCGACGCTGATATCATCCCATTGCCGCCGGACCAGAACCGCAACGAACCGCCGCGGGCACGAAGCAAATCGCAACAACCGGGTGGCGGTCTGGTTCGTGTTTTCCTGGCATCCGGCGAGCATCTGAAGATCACGCAGACGGCGGAAGGTATTTTCATCAGTTACGACCGTTCCGTGGTCCGTGAATTCCGGTTCGGCGAGAATCGTACGGTGAGTGTCGGCGAGATCGTTGCGCAACGCGTCTCCGGCTGGGTCGGTGACCGCTACGTGGCGGAGACGCTGGACAAGAATGGCATGAAACTGACCGAGCAATTGCACCTTGCGCCGGACCGCCAGACGCTTTACCGCGACATTACCTTTCGCAAGGTCGACAACAGCGAAGTAAGCATTCGGCAGACATTTGCCTGGGATGGCAGCCTGCAGGGAAAGGAGGGGGAAGAACCCTTAAGGCACCCGGCGGGAAAATAGGTCCTGCAGGGTTCAACCCCCTCGGTCAAAAATCGAATTCAGTCCTCCATGCGGAACACGAACCGATAGCGCAGGTCGCGCGTCTCCTGCGCCACAGCATCGACAACTCTCGGTTTGTAGCGGAACCGGTAAGCGGCTTTCGTGGCCGCTGCTTCGAATACCTTGTGGCTGGATTCGAGCACGACCACGTTTGCCACAGTTCCGGTTGCGGTCACGTCATACCGGACCGTGACATGTCCTGCCAGGCCCTGGGCCGTTGCACGCAACGGATACTCGGGTGCGACTATGACGACCGGAACGAGCGGGTCGTCGAACCACGCAGAGCCAATGCCAGGTCCGCCCGTCGGCGGTGCCGGTGGGTCTACGGGAGGCATTGCCGTTCCGGTGCCTGGTCCGTCCAGCATGTGCCGTGGATCGGGAGGTGTTGGTTCCGGCGGCGGCAGACGCTCCGGGTGCTGCTCATCGATGACCAGCGTTTCCTCGGGAATCAGGCGGACCCAGTCGATCCTGTGGCGCAGCGTTGCAGCCTCGACGACGCCGGGGCCCGAATCCACCAGCAACTGCATCAGGTACAGCAGGCTGGTCGTTACCAGCAGCCCGATCGACGCCGCGGACAGGTATCTGATTGCGATCATTGAACGATCCTCATGTGAGCCGCCGGTATACCTTTAGCTACTAGGTATAGCCTACATACCTGGAACCAAAAAGTACAGGTTGATATACCTAGTGCTGCGAGGTATAGTTACTTTTCTGTCAATCAAAAGGACTGCGAAGTGGGGCAGACGAATCCTCCTTTCATGAGCGGTATACCCGAGCTGCTGCTGCTGCGCCTGCTGGCACAGCGCGACATGTACGGCTACGAGTTGGTCAGGTCCATACGCCTCATTACCGGCGAGGCCATCATACTGGGCGAGGGGGTCATCTACCCTGTATTGCACGCTCTCGAGCGCAGCGGTGCGCTCAAAGCGACACGCAAGGCGGTAGATGGGCGTACACGCGTTTACTACCGCATGACCGCAGCGGGTAGAAAGCGACTCAGTCGCTTGCAAGGCGAGTGGCAAAGAATACAATCGGGATTGAATATGGCATTGGATCCCGAGACCGATGTCCCGACCTGACTTCGACCGGATGTGGAATGACTTGCTGCGCAGCGGCGTGGCAGCCGGTGTCGCGGCGCGCACGGTCGCCGAACTCAGGGATCACTACGACGATATCGAGGAAGAAGCGCTGGCTGCAGGCGATGCGCCGGAAGCCGCAGGCGAATTCGCCACTCGGCGGCTCGGCCAACCCGATGTCCTGATCGCCGCGATCGTGAGCCGGCAGGAGCTGCGCAGTTGGATGTACCGTTACCCGCGATTGGCCCGCGTGGTATT
>JAKEGN010000351.1 GCA_022615525.1 Woeseiaceae bacterium | reverse complement strand
GCTACCACGGGCACGCGGCCGGACCGACCATCGGCCTGTGGGACCAGCAGGGCGGCGTGCCCGGGGGCGGTGACTACCCGCTGTACCCGAATACGGCCCATTCCATCGAACTTTATGCAGAAACGGACGTTGCCGAATGGGGCAAGGCCGTGCGCATCAAGCTCGAGGAGGATGCCTTTTTCGACGGCGAGAAAGTCCGGTACATCGACGGACGGCAAAGGGAATTCCACCTGATACCACGCTCGCCTGCAGTGCCATGAGAGGAACGATGAAAATGACCGGACATCTTGCCTTTGCACTGGGCCTCGGGTTCCTCGGCGCGACTGCTGCTGCGGACATACGCGAATTGCTGCCCGAGGCCGTGCTGAAACAGGTAGCGGAAGAGACTTCGGGCGAGGAGGCAAAGCGCAACCTCGACACGCTGACCTTGCAGCATCGCATGCGCGCGAGCAGCCAGTTCGACGAAGCCACCGCGCACATACTGCGAAAACTGGAATCCTACGGCCTGGACGAAGTGGAGACCCTGCAGTACCCGGCCGATGGCGAAACGCTGTTCGGCACGCAGAAGTCCCGGCCGGTATGGAACGTGCGCTTCGCGGAGTTGTGGGAAATCGACGACGAGGCAGGACAGGTCACGCGCAAGCGCCGCCTGGCAAACTGGGAAGCCATGCCGCTGAGTCTCGCGCAGGACAGCCTCTCCGGCGAGGCCACGGCAACGCTGGTCGATATCGGCGCAGGCACAAAGGATTCGGATTACGCCGGCAAGGAACTTCGCGGCCGCTACGTGCTGACGTCGAGCCAGCCTGAAGACATCGTCGAGCGCGCGGTCGGCCATGCGGGTGCGGCGGGCATCTTGTCGTACGCGCCGAACCAGCGCTCCGCGTGGTGGAAGCAGGACGATCGCCTGGTGCGCTGGGGACACCTGGGCAGCTTTCCGAAGACCCGGTCCTTTGCTTTCATGATTTCGCTCGCCGAAGCACGGCGGCTGCAGCAACGCATGGCGGCCGGCGAGGAGATCCTGCTGCAAGGCAAGGTCGACGCCAGTCACGAGCGCGGTTTCTATCGCTTTGCGACGGCCAGGATCAACGGTGCCGATGCAGCGCTTGCGCAAGACGAAATCCTGTTCACCTGTCATCTCGATCACCCCCGTCCGGGCGCCAACGACAACGCGTCCGGTTGCGTGGCCATCCTCGAAGTGGCGCGCACGATCGGCAAGCTGATCGACGAAGGCACGATACAGCGGCCGGCGCGCTCGATCCGCTTCCTCTGGCCGGCCGAGATCGAAGGCAGCATCATTTACCTGTCCCAGCACGACGATCCTTCCCGCATCAAGGCGAACATCCACATGGACATGGTGGGAGGAGGGCCGGAGACCAAAGCGGTGTTCCGCATTTCCGGCGGCCCGATGAGCCTGCCGAGTTTCATCAGCGACCTCGGTTACGAGGTCGGGCATTTCGTCAATGCACACACGGAGGCTTTTGCCGGAGGCGCCGACGTCGCATTCCCGCTGATTTCGGCCGAGGGTGGAAAGGAACCGCTGCTCGCCCTCATGGAAGGCCTGGACATGGGGAGCGACCACGACGTGTTTCGCGAAGGAAGCTGGCGGATTCCCGGGCTGTACCTGCACGACTGGCCGGATCGCTACATTCACACCAACTTCGATACGGCCGCGATGATCGACCCGACCAAGCTCAAGCGGTCCGCGTTCATCGGCGCGGTGAACGCACTCGTGCTGGCGAACCTGTCGGAGCGGGATGTACCGGCCATCCTCGCCCTGCTGAAACGCAACGCCCTGCAACGCAGCGGGGACCTGGTCGAACAACTGAAATCGCTCGATGCCGCCGACGCCGCGGCGGTCGCGCGTATCCATTTCACCGTCGAGCGGAGAAAGGTCCACAGCATCGAGCCTTTCGCTGCTCTAGCCACCCCCTTGCACGATGAAGCCGCCGCTTTCATCGCGGAACTCGAGGCACTGCTTGCGCCGCCGCAGGCATCGCATGCAGAAACGGACGACACGGTCTACGTGCGGAACGCGACGATCAAAGGCCCCATGAATGCCTTCGGCTACAGCTACCTCGAGGATAAGTACGGCGCGGAGAAACAGGCAGGATTGCGCCTGCCGGCCTATACAGGGCTGCGCGGCAGTGGCGGCGAATATGCCTACGAGGCACTGAACCTGGTCGATGGCAAGCGTACGGTATCGGAAATTCGCCACTGGCTGACGGCAGAACTCGGGCCCGTGCCGCTGGATGTCGTGCGGGAGTACCTCGAGGCACTCCGTTCGATAGGCGTCGTCAGCCTGCAATCGTCCGGCAGCGACGCATCGCAATGACGCGCAAGACGGCCGGTGTGCTGGGCGGTATGGGGCCGGATGCCACCGTGGATTTCATGGCGGCGGTCATCGCACTGACGCCGGCCGGCAAGGACCAGGACCATGTGCGCATGATCATCGATCACAATCCCGGGGTTCCGGACCGCCAGGCGGCAATGAAGGGCGATCGCTCGACCGTGAGCCGGGTGTTGACTGAAATGGCCTTGCGACTGGAAGCGGCCGGTGCCGACTTCCTGGTCATGCCCTGCAACACGGCACACGTGTTCCTTCCCGAGGTGCTGCCGAAGCTGCACGTGCCCTTCATCAACATCGTCGATGAGACCGTGGCCGAAATTGCAGACACGCTGCCCGCGGCGCAGCAGGTCGGGGTCATGGCGACGAACGCGTGTATTGATGCGGAGGTTTATCAGGCGTCGATCCGCGCATCCGGCAGACAAAGCATCCTGCCGCTGCCTGAGCAGCAGCAGGAACTGATGCGCCTGATACTCGGCATCAAACGCGGTGAGAAAGGCGGGGCTGTGAAGGAGGCGATGAAGTCCATAGCTGCTGATCTTGCGCGGCGCGGCGCGGACGTGATCGTGGCCGGCTGCACCGAGATCCCGCTGGTGCTCGGCAAGGCCGACCTCGACCTGCCGTTCATCTCGTCCACCGAAGTTCTTGC
>JAKEGN010000059.1 GCA_022615525.1 Woeseiaceae bacterium | reverse complement strand
TCCATACATTCACTGCACGTCACCGCCCAAATCTGCTCCATCCATTATTAACAGGCATTTTTCTCTATCTGTGACCTAGGTTACACCCATATGCGGCATTTTGTCGCAGCATCCAATCGCGAACAATGGGGGCATAAAGAATGCGCGCCCGCTGCCGCGCTCGCAACGCGGAGTCATTTCGGATCAAGCGCAAACCGTGCTCGCGAAAAGTCCTAATCTTAGCGGGAGAGGAAAATGGCAACAAGAAGAGACGTACTCAAGGCCGGTGCGATGGCGGCAGCCAGCACACCGGCAATTTTTGGCGGGCTGGCCCTGCCGCGCGCGGCGCATGCGCAACTCTGTCGACTGGAAGGCATACGCAGTCCGTTGACGGAACCGGATAGTCCGCCGGTAACGCCCTATACCACGCCGCTGTACATTCCGCCGCCGATGAGGCCCGTTTCCGCAGCCAGCCTGACGCCGGCGCCGAACCCGAACCGGCATCAGCGCTTCGACGAGTTCCGGCCGGTCAAGCATTACGTTCAGCGCATCACCGAGGGTTTGTGGAATTATCACCCGCAGTTGTCGGCGCTGAATCCGACGGGCTTCGGTTCGCTGGCCTGGTTGTGGAACGGCGCGTCCCCAGGCGAAACCCTGATCGCCCGCTACGGCGAACCCCTGCTGATCCGCCGCTACAACGATCTGCCGCCGACCGAACGCACGCAGATGCCGATCGGCCTGCCCTACATCAGCACCCACCTGCACAATTCGCACTCCGCCTCCGAAAGCGACGGCAACCCGATGGACTTTTTCGGTCCGGGCGAATTCTGGGATTACCACCATCCGATGATGTATGCGCGGAACGATCCGCGCGAGGCGCTGGCCAGTCTCTGGTATCACGACCACATGGCCGATTTCACCGCCACCAACGTGTATGCCGGCCTGTCGGGGATGGCGATCTTCTACGACGAGCTGGATTCGGGCAACGAGAACGATCGCAATCCGCACGCGTTGCGTCTGCCGGGCACCTACGGCAAATACGACATCTACCTGATCCTGCACGACGTGCGTTTCGACCAGTTCGGCAATCCGACCTACAACCTGTTCGATACCGACGGCCATCTGGGCGACCACATCACGGTCAACCGCAAGGTCACGCCGTATCTGGAAGTCGAACCGCGCAAGTACCGCTTCCGCATCGTCGACGGCGGACCTTCGCGTCTGTACGAACTGGCCTTGGCCGACAATTCCGAAATGTTCGTCATTGCCGGCGACGGCAACCTGCTGGAGGAACCGGTGGGCGTGACCAGCATCGTTCTTGGCCCGGCCAACCGCCAGGACGTGATCATCGACTTCTCGCGTTACCGCGTCGGCGACAGCATCAACATGGTCAACCTGATGGAGCAGACCAACGGGCAGGGTCCGACCGGCCGCCGCCTGGAGGGACCCAACCGCATGCCGGTGATGCAGTTCCGGATCAAGCCGCTGGAAAGGCCGGACAACAGCCGCATACCCGATTTTCTGCGCGCCCTGCCGCCGATCAACCTCGACGAGGTGGTTGCCGAGCGCGAATGGATTTTCGACCACGACATGGGCCTGTGGACCATCAACCATCATTTCTTCGACCCCACCCGAGTCGACGCATCGATCCGGCAGGGCACGGCGGAAATCTGGACGTTCCGCAACGCGGGCAGTTCCTGGGCGCACCCGGTACACGTCCACTTCGAGGAATTCCAGGTGCTGGAATGGAACGGCCGGCCGCCGACCGGCGTGCTGCGTTCGCGCAAAGACGTGGCCACGCTGGGCCCGAACGACTCGGCTCGCGTGTTCTACCGCTTCGACGATTTCCTCGGCCGCTACCCCATTCACTGCCACAACAACGTGCATGAGGACAACGCCATGATGGGCCGCTGGGATATCGTGCCCAAGCACGGCGGCGACCACGGCGGCGGCAAGTGGCATCGCTAGGCGACGGCCCGTCCACATCGGCGAATCTCAGAAGCGATATTCAAAAGGAGTTCAAAATCATGCAGAAAACAACGAGACGTGCTTTCCTGACCGGCGCCGCCGCGGCGCTGCCGGTGGCGGCTGGCGCGGCGATCGCAGCCGACGCCGCGCCGAACAATCCGGCATTCAAGATATGCCCGCGCGCGACCGGCGGCAAGAATGCCAACCGTTTCCCGCAGGTCATCGTGCAGGACCAGCACAATAGAAAAAGCTGGTTCTACGAAGATCTCATCGCCGACAAGCTGGTCCTGGTGAGTTTCACCTCGGTCCGCGGCGAGGCTTACTACCCGGTGCTCAACAACCTCTTCAAGACGCGCGAAATCATCGAGGGTAAAGTCGGCAAGGTCGGTCGCGACGTGCATATGTACACGATCACCACCGACCCGCGCCGCGACACGCCCGAAGCGCTCAAGGCGCTGGCCGCCAAGCACGGCGCGGACTGGCCTTTTCTTTCCGGCACGTCGGAAGATATCCGCGAAATCCTGGCTTCGTTCAACGCGCGCGGCAGCCTGTACGGCCTGACCTGGATCGGCAACGAACGCACCGGACGCTGGACCAAGAAACCCAGCCAGTTGCAGCCCCTGTTCCTCGCCGAGCCGCTGGCTCGACTGGCGACCGGCGAGCGGCACCGACCGTTCCTGGTCGACATGCACAGTGTCTGATATCGATATGTCGAGACCGATCAGGCGTTAGTTACCCCATTCATCAATATCCCTCGCGCGGGTGCCTGCAAGGCTGCCCCCAGGGAGGAGGCGAACAAGCGATGAAACACAATAGACCTGTAGTTAAAGCGTGGCTGGCCGCAGCTTT
>JAKEGN010000350.1 GCA_022615525.1 Woeseiaceae bacterium | reverse complement strand
CGGCACGGACGGGTGATCGCCGAGGCGGCCCCACCTGTTGTGCAGGCTGTCGATACCGTCGGCGCCGGGGACTGCTTCACCGCTGCACTTACGCTTGCACTGATTGAAGGCCAGGCACCGCGTGACGCGCTGCGTTTCGCCTGCGCGGCGGGCGCCATCGCCACGACCCGTCCGGGCGCACAACCCTCGATGCCCGACCGCGCCTCCGTCGAGCGGCTGCTGCATCAAATGATCCCCTTATAGGAGCGAGCAGTGCTCGCGACGCGATGATCTTGCACTTTATCTGTAGGAGCGAGCAGTGCTCGCGACGCGATGTTCAGTTATGCGAAGCTGTTCGGGATCAGACGCCACGCTCATAACCATACCGCATCCCAAAGGGAGTATTCCCGGCAGCTTTTCGAAATACCGGCCCTTTGCGGATTAGCAACGATGTAGCGCGCGATAGCCGCCAGGTCTTCATCGCGCCTTATGGCACGGTCATAGAAGCCCGGCTGCCAGACTTTCGGCAAAGTTCGGCCAGCCAGCTTGATGCGCCGTGCAGACTGACACTTCACATTCTGCATGACCGCGGAAAGGCTGCGTCTACCATCAAGCTGCAACAGCCAGTGCAAATGATCTGGCATCACTACGAAGCACAGAGTCTGTGCACGAGCATGCACGGCTTCATGCATCAGGCATTTGACAACGATTCGCCCGGAAAACAGATCCTCGAATATCGGTTGCCTTCCACAGGTGACGGCTGTTACATGATAGATCTGGCCGGAAACGGAGTATCTTCCCTTTCTCAGCTGCCTGATGCCACCTTGCCGGATATCACTGTCAACATGCATCACATTAGTCTGGGATCAACCTTGTTCCGACGGTACCGACGATTATGTCGACAGTGGTCAGTTTTGCCGATTGCTGTCGCGAGCACTGCTCGCTCCTACAGCTGGTCTTTTGGCAAATGTCGGAGCCTGGAGCGCGGCGCGATCCCCGCCATCGCGTCGCGAGCACTGCTCGCTCCTACAGGAGGACGAAGGAGCGGGGGAGCAGGGTGTCGATGTCGTGGCGCTGCGGCTTGCCGTCGTCGTCCTGCAGGATGATGACGGTATCGGGAGTCGAGAATTCGCGGATGCGTTGGCGGCAACCACCGCAGGGGGTGCAGGCTTCCGTGGTATCGCGACCGCCGGCAACGGCGATCGCCCGGATCGTTTTACCGCCGGCGGCAATCATCGCGCCGATCGCGTTGGCTTCCGCGCAGGACCCTTCGGGGAAAGCGGCATTCTCGACATTACAGCCGATGTGGATGTTGCCTTCGTCGTCCTCGATTGCCGCGCCGACGCGGTAGCCGGAATAGCGGGCGTAAGCTTTGTCGCGAACCTTGCGAGCGGCCTCGATCAGGACACTTTCATGTTTTTCCGACTTACGTAGCGCCACTCAAGACCCCTTGCGCATCGGATTGTTGGGATGAGTGGTCCAGTCCGCCCTGCTGCTGCGTATCGCCTGACCGGTACGCGGATCCGTGCCGCTGGTCATGTGCCGCATCGTGATGCAATTGTCGACCGGGCAGACGCTGACACAAAGATTGCAGCCGACACACTCTGCATCGATGACCTCGAAGTGCCGCTTGCCGTTGACCGTTTTCGTGATCGCCTGGTGAGATGCGTCCTCGCAGACGATATGGCAGCGGCCGCACTGGATGCAAAGGTCCTGGTCGATGACTGCCTTCTCGACGTAATTAAGATTGAGGTATTGCCAGTCGGTCACGCTGGGCACGGCTTTTCGCACCAGTTCGGCCACCGAGCGCATGTTCTTCTGGTCGAGAAAATTACTTAGCCCGGAAGTAAGGTCGTCGATGATGCGAAAACCGTACACCATCGCCGCCGTGCAAACCTGCACGTTGGATGCGCCGAGTGCCAGGAAATCCACGGCGTCGCGCCAGTCGCTGACGCCACCGATGCCCGAGATCGGGATCATCGAGGTGTCCTTGTGGCGGGCAATCTCGGCCACCATATGCAGCGCGATGGGTTTCACGGCGGGTCCGCAGTAGCCGCCGTGCGAGCCCATGCCATCGGTGGTCGGGTACATGGTCAGGGTTTCGTAGTTGACCCGCATGATCGAGTTGATGGTGTTGATCAGGGACACACCATCCGCCCCGCCTTCCCACGCCGCCTTCGCCGGTGGCAGGACGTTGGTGACATTCGGTGTCAGTTTCACGACCACCGGTTTTTGCGCAAACCTCTTGCACCACTCGGTGGCCATGCGGATGTAGTCCGGCACCTGGCCGACGGCGGCGCCCATGCCGCGTTCCGACATGCCGTGCGGGCAGCCGAAATTCAGCTCGATGCCATCCGCCCCGGTGTCCTCGATCATCGGTACGTATTTCTTCCAGACCTGCTCCTGCATCGGCAACATGACGGAAACGAGCAGCGCGCGGTCGGGCCAGTCTCTCTTGATCTGCCGGATCTCGTCGAGGTTGACCTTGAGCGGCCGGTCGGTGATCAGCTCGATGTTATTGAATCCAATGACGCGCCGGTCGTTGCTGTGTATGGCGCCGTAGCGCGGCCCGCTGACGTTGACGATCGGTGGGTCCTCGCCGAGCGTTTTCCATACGGCGCCGCCCCAGCCGGCCTCGAAGGCACGGTTGACGTTGTAGGCCTTATCGGTCGGTGGCGCGGACGCGAGCCAGAAAGGGTTCGGTGAACGAATTCCGAGGAATTCGGAGGTCAGGTCAGCCATGGGTAGCCTCCTTTTGCGTCAGAGCCGCAAATTGGCCAAAGCCGCCGTAGGAGCGAGCAGTGCTCGCGACGCGATGACGATAATCGTGCTGTGTTTCGAGTGCCGCGTCGCGAGCACTGCTCGCTCCTACAGCTGGTCTTTTGGCAAATGTCGGAGCCTGGAGCGCGGCGCGATCCCCGCCATCGCGTCGCGAGCACTGCTCGCT
>JAKEGN010000349.1 GCA_022615525.1 Woeseiaceae bacterium | reverse complement strand
CGGCACCTTTTTCCAAGAGGGCGGATTGGGCTACAGCGCAAGCCCATGGCCGCTGGCGCAGGATGGCACTTGCTGACCGACGGGTCATCAACTAGAATAACTGACTCGGTAGTCAGTTACAGGCCAGCCATGACCGAACCCCGCTTCCGCCGCCGCAAGGAGGACCGCCCCGCCGAGATTGCCGAGGCAGCGCTTGCCGAATTTTCCGCCAAGGGTTATGACGCGGCGCGCGTCGATGACGTGGCCAAACGCGCCGGGGTGAGCAAGGGACTCCTCTATCTCTACTTCCGCACCAAGGAGGAGCTGTTCAAGGCGGTGATCCGGAACTTCGTCAGCCCGCGGGTGCGGGCACTCGCGGACGGTATTCGAGATACGGACCTCTCTGCCGAGCAATTTCTGCGCGGACCGTTTCTCCAGTTTGCCAAGCAGATACCGAAGTCTCCGGTACGCAAACTCGTGCGGCTAATCGTTGCCGAGGGTCCCAAACATCCGGATCTGATCGAATTCTATTGGGACAACGTCGTGGTGCATGGCCTGAGCGCCATGCGAACCCTCATCGCACGTGGCGTGAAAAACGGCGAATTCAGGCAATCGGCGCTGGATGAATTTCCGCAAATGCTCATCATGCCGGTGTTGTTCTCGGTCGTATGGACCGGCGTTTTCAACAAGCAGCATCCACTCGATACCGATCGCTTCATCGAAAGTCACCTCGACTTCATGCTGTCCTCCGTTCTACGCAAGGCCTCACACGGATAAGCCGATATGCGCAAAGTGCATGCCCTACTTCTCTGCCTTTATACATCGATCGGGTTTCTTGCGGGCTGCGACCCGACCGCGGGTGATGCGCGCAGTGTCGGGCAACTCGAATCGGACCGGATAGAACTCGCGGCGGAATTCGCCGAGCCGATTCTGGTGCGGAACGTGATCGAGGGTCAGCCTGTCCGTCGCGGCGACGTGTTGATCGAGCAGGACAAGTCGCGCATCGAGGCCGCGATCGGGGAAGCGGTGGCAGGCCTCGCGCAAAGCCGTGCGCGCCTCGATGAACTGATTCGCGGACCTCGTCGCGAGCAGATCATTGCAGCCCAGGCGAACGTCGCTGGGGCCGAACGCGATCTCGAATTTCGCAATGCGCAGTTCAAGCGCGCCACGGAATTGCTGAATCGTCAGCTGGCTTCACCGGAGCTCCGCGACCAGGCGAAAGCCGCACTGGACGCCTCCACCGCCAATCTCGAATACCTGCGCGCACGCCTGGCCGAGCTGTTGAACGGCACGACGGTCGAAGAGCTGCGACAGGTGGAGCAACTGGTCAAGCAAAACGAGGCACGCGTGGCAGCCCTCGACATCGATCTTGAGCGTCATAACCTCGTGGCACCGGTGGACGGGATCGTCGACAGCCTGCTGTTCGAAGTCGGGGAACGGCCGATCCCCGGTCAGCCGGTCGTCATCATGCTGGGAGGTTCCCAGCCGTTCGCACGCATTTACGTTGCGGAAGAGTTGCGGGCCCGCGTACGCGCGGGCACGTCCGCCAGGCTCTTCGTCGACGGCATCGATACACCGTTCTCCGGGCGCGTGCGCTGGATAGCAAGCGAGGCCGCATTCACCCCTTACTTTGCGTTGACGGAACACGATCGCGGGCGGCTCAGCTATTTTGCCAAAGTCGACATCCTGGACGGCAAGGAACGTCTGCCCGACGGTGTGCCGGTTGAAGTGGAACTGCAATTGGCATCGGCGGGTAGCGACTGATGGCAACGAACACCGGCCTGGCGATCGAGGCCCGCGGCCTGGCCAAGCAGTTCGGCGACCTCGTGGCGGTCGACCACATCGACCTGGACGTGCCGAAATCGCGCATCTACGGCTTTCTCGGGCCCAACGGTTCCGGCAAATCGACCACCATCCGCTTGTTGTGCGGCCTGCTGACCCCGAGCAGCGGTACGGCGACGGTCCTCGGCCTGCAGGTACCGGGTGATGCGGCCGAGTTGAAGCCGCGCATCGGTTACATGACACAACGGTTTTCGCTGTATGGAGACCTGACCGTCTACGAAAACATGGAATTCATCGCCGACATCTATGCCCTGCCCCGGACGCGCAGGAATGCGCGTATCGACGAGCTGCTCGAACAGTACGACCTCGTCGCGCAACGCCGGCAGTTCGCCGGCACCATGAGCGGTGGCCAGCGACAGCGGCTGGCGCTCGCCTGCGCCGTGTTGCACAAACCGGAATTGCTCCTGCTCGACGAGCCCACGAGTGCAGTCGACCCGAAGAGCCGCCGCGATTTCTGGACGAAGTTGTTCGAACTCGCGCACGATGGCACGACCATACTCGTATCGACGCATTACATGGACGAGGCCGAACGTTGCCACCGCCTCGCCATACTCGACCGGGGCCGAAAGGTTGCGGATGGTTCGCCGGCCGAACTTCAGGCGAGTACCGGCATGAACATCGTCGAAGTGCTGGCGGACGACCCGGTCGTCGCACAATCGGTACTCGCCGGACTGCCCGAGGTCACCAGCATCACCCAGCTCGGCATGCGGCTGCGCGTGCTGGTGCCCCAGGCCGTGCAGGACCCGCGAGAATTGATCGATGCGGCACTCGAGAAAAACCGGATTCCTGCGGACATTTCCGTTGTGTCCGCATCGCTCGAAGATGTGTTCGTCGCCGTCACGCAGAAGCGGAAGGCCGCATGAAAGCCTTGCGAAAGCTATATGCCGTCATCAAGAAAGAGTTTCGCCAACTGCGGCGCGACCGGATCACCTTTTTCATGATCGTCGGCGTACCTATCGGCCAGATCCTGCTGTTCGGTTACGCCATAAACACCGACGTGCGAAACCTCAAATCGGCAGTTGCCGACCAGGCGAATTCGCACCTGTCGCGGCAGTTCGTGGCCGAACTCCGGCAGACACAGGTTATCGACCTGAGGTTTGCGGTCGAAACGCCCAAACAAATCGAGGAACTGTTGCGCATGGGCGAGATCTCGGTCGGGGTATTCATCCCACCGGATTTCGATCGGCGGGTAATCGACCTGCACCGTGCGGCCGCGCAGCTGCTGGTGGATGGCGGCGACCCGACAATTCTCGGTGTCGCCAATCAGCTCGCGTCGATGCCGTTCGGCTTTGACAGTCAGCCGGACATTGCGCGCGTGCGCACTTTTGAGGTCCGTCCTTATTACAACCCGGAGCGGCGCTCCGCGGTCAACATCATTCCCGGACTGATCGGCGTGATCCTTACCATGACGATGATGTTGTTCACCGCGGTCGCCATTGTGCGGGAGCGCGAACGCGGCAACCTGGAACTGCTGATCAACACCCCGGTCAGCACCGCTGAACTCATGATCGGCAAGGTATCGCCGTACATACTCATCGGCCTGATCCAGCTGGCATTGATCGTCGGCGTCGGCCAGTTGCTGTTCAAGGTTCCGGTGCGCGGCAGCATGCTGGATCTGTACCTGGCAGCCTCCGCCTTCATCATCGCAAACCTGGCGCTGGGCCTGTTCATTTCGACGGTGTCCCGGACGCAATTCCAGGCCATGCAGGTCACCGTATTCCTGCTGCTGCCGTCGATCCTGCTGTCGGGATTCATGTTTCCGTTCGACGGCATGCCGAAACTCGCCCAGTATCTCGGCGAACTCCTGCCCAACACGCACTTCATCCGCCTGACGCGCGGCATCATGTTGCGCGATGCGTCGCTCGCGGACCTGGGCCAGGAATTGCTGGTACTCGGCGTTTTTGCGATGGTGGCGCTGACGGCCGCCATTCTTCGCTTTTCGAGGCGCCTGGACTAGGGAAAACGTGCTTTTCCCCCAGCGCCCGCGGCGTGCCAACTACAACCTGCCGGGCGGACGTGGTAAATATGTTGGCCGACCCGGCCGAGATCAGGAACCGACAGCAGCATGACCCAGGGCAGCGCAATGAAGCCGACCGTGTACATAGTCGATGACGACCCGTCGATTTGTCATGCCATGGAATTCCTCATGCGTTCGGTCGGCCATGACTACGCCGTCTTTCATTCCGGCGATGAGTTCCTCGGCGGTTACTCGAATGGCCTCGCCGGGTGCCTGCTGCTTGACATCCGCATGCCGGGACTGGGCGGATTGGAGTTGCAGGATAAACTCACCGAAATGGGCAGCACCCTGCCCATAATCTTCATAACCGGTCACGCCGACGTGCCGATGGCCGTCGAGGCGATGCAGAAAGGCGCAGTCGACTTCATACAAAAGCCCTTTCGCGACCAGGACCTGCTCGACCGTATCGGTGCTGCGCTGCAAAAGGATCGCGAGCGGCGTTCCGAGCAGCGGCTGAAGGCGGATGTACAGGACAGGATTTCGAAGCTGACCAAACGCGAGAAAGAGGTTCTCGAGCTGGTGGTAACGGGCAAGCCGAACAAGGTGATCGCCTACGAACTCGGTGTAAGCCAGCGTACGGTCGAGATCCACCGGGCGCGGGTCATGGAGAAGATGCAGGCCAGGTCGCTGGCCGACCTGGTCAGGATGCGCATCGAGGCGTAACGCCCTGGCAGGCCGCTATCGCGCCCGGCGATTGTCCTCGAGTCGCGCGCAGTCTATGCACTCGTCGGCATAGGGATGGGCGAGCAAACGCTCGTCGCTGATGGCCGCCCCGCAGCTGACGCAGATGCCATAGTCGCCGGATTCCATACGTTGCAAGGTAGCCGAGATCTTGCGCAGTTCAGTGCGCGCGTCGTTACCGAGCGCATCGACAACTTCGCTGTCCTCGAGCTGCTTGGCGCGCTCCTTGGAGTCAGACTCCAGGCCACGCCGCAGGTTGGCTGTAATGCGTTCCAGTCGCGCATTCAGCTCGTCCTTCTTGCGTAGCAGCTCCTGCCGCAATCCTTCCTGCAACTTGCTGTCCATGCCCTGGCGACTCCTGTTGATGGTTCGGGCCCTGTTGACCGGCGCAATCACGCCTGCTCCATTCTGACATTTCGACCGCGATCATTACATACGTCTGCGTTGGATCGCGGCATCAGTACATGCCCTTACACCGGAAGGTCCGGGGAATACGTATATTCCGATATCAGTTAGGCAACAGGCCGTATAGGATGCGCAGGCTGTTGCAGTTAGGCTTTGGTCATCCCCGGACAGAACCCAACCCTGGATACCCTGACAGGTGCCGAAATGAAAAAGATCAACCGGATCATGTGTGTCATCGATCCCACGACCGATGAACAGCATGCCATGTACCGCGCCGCGCACGTTGCCGGCCTGCTCGGGGCCGAGCTCGAGCTGTTCGTCTGTTATTACAATGAGTACCTGAGCGGCGACCGGCTGTTCGATTCGCCTTCGCTGGAGAAAGCGCGCAAGGAGGTCATTGCGGGCCAGGAGAAGAACCTGGAGAAACAGGCTGAAGCGCTGCGGGCCCGCGGCCTGGTGGTGCATACGGCGGCCGTCTGGGACCACCCGCTTTACGAAGGCATCGTGCGGCACGCCGCGGCCACGGGAGCGGGACTGGTACTCAAGGACTTTCACCATCATTCAGCGGTATCCCGCGCGCTCCTGACCAACACCGACTGGCAGCTGATCCGGAGCTGCGCCGCCCCGCTCTGGCTCGTCAAGCCCAGGGACATCCCGAAAAAGCCGGTTTTTATCGCGGCGATCGACCCGATGAACGAACACGACAAGCCGGCCGCGCTGGATGACGAAATCCTCGTGCTGAGCAAGTTGCTCGCCGAAAAAAGCGGCGGAACCTTGCGGGCATTTCACTCCTATGACCCGCGAATTGCGGTCGCAACCGCAACGGCCAATGCCTACATCCCGGTCTCGTTGCCCTTTGACGAGATCGAGAAGCAGTTGCGCGAGCAGCACGAGAAGCGCTTCAAGGAAATCATCGCGTTTCACGGCATCCCCGACAAGAATGCACATCTCGTGGCTGGCATTGCGCACGAGGAGCTTCCGGCGCTCGCAGAAGAACTGGATGCCGCTGTCGTGGTCATGGGCGCGATCTCGCGAAACCACTGGAAGAGGCTTTTCATCGGAGCCACGGCCGAGCGCACTCTCGACCACCTGCCCTGCGACCTGCTGATCGTCAAACCCGACTGGTTCCGCACACCCGCCGAGATCTCGAAAGAACACGCGGCCTGAATTTCGGGCTTTGACCTTCACACGCCGTCGCGCCGCCGGCTGAAACCTCCCCGTGCTCGACGGCGCCACGACGGTATGCCTTTCTCACTCGGAAATCCTAACTCGCTCGAAAGGCATGTCGTCGTGTCGCCGTCTTGAGATCCCCTGCAGGAGCCTGCACGACCGCCATGGATGGCGGAAGTGCCGAAAACGCAGGAGCAGTTTTCGGCGAGCGGGCAACGCCACGAACGATCAGAAATCCGCGGTGAGCATGAGCCAGTACTTGTCGGCGTCCACGTAGGAACTGCTGTCGGCATCGAACATGGCGCCTTTCAGCAGCACGCTGTAACGGTCCCCGAGGCTGCGGGCAACCGAGAAATCGAGCTCTTTGCCCCATTGCGCGCTGCCGGACTGTGCCGAAAAATCGTGGTACACCGCCTGCAACTTCCATTTTGCGAAACCGTACTGGATGGTCGCATAGATGTCGTCAATGCCGGCGTCGGGCGTGGTCAGAAACTGGTCCGCCCAGCCCTGAAACAGGTGCAGCGTTGCCAGCGGGGTACGAAAGGCTGCGCCCGCCACCGTGTCATCTCCACCCAGCAATTCCCATGCAATGCCGAAGGACAAGCCGTTCTTCATCGCCCACGTTGCATCGACCAGGTAATAATCTGCGCGGAAATCGACGGGAGCATCCGCGGTCTCCGATTGTGTAGCGTACTCGGCGATGAGCTGCATGCTGCTGCTGCCGATTGCGAACTTGCCTGCCGCGCGCACACCGGCGGTAATGGTCGAAAACGCCGGTGTATCCTCGCTGTCGATGTAATAGGCATAGGGGGTCAGCGACCAGGCTTCGGCCAACGCGATCCTTGCGTTCAGCAGGTGTGTGTTCTCATCGTCCTTGCCGATCGTCGATCGCTCGCCGTAGATGCGGTTCACCTGCGTAACGTAGGTATAGTTCACGACGGTTTTCGGCAGGCTGTGCAGGTCAACATTGAACCCGTCGTAGGTCTGTTCGTTTTGCCGCCAGCCAACACCGCCCACAAACCTTTGATTATCAAGGTTTATCCTCTGCCGACCCAACCGCAGCCGCAGCGCAGTGCCCGCCTGGTAATCGAGGTATAGCTGGTTGAGATCCGCGCCCTCGGGGTCTGCGACGACCGGGTACTGGGTTCGATCCGGACTGGTTCCGCCACCGCTGTCGAAGTCGTCCAAAAACAACTCGCCGATGTAATCGAACTCGCCGAACCCCGACCAGTTCTTCCAGTTCCCGGTCGCATAGTTCAGGCGAAACCGCAATGTCGACGCGTCGGCCGTCTCAGTGAAATTGTCCTGATCGACATGTTCGTATCGATAACGAAGATTCACGTGTGCTTTGCCCGCAGTCAGCGCATCGGCGAACGCCTGCGGTTCATCCGCAGCGACTGCGGCATTGCTGGCAATGAGTCCGAGTAACAGCGAGATCCCTGTGTTGCGCATTTCTCTCTCCGTGACGGTCAGTAGACGTCGTGTACCGTGTTGTAGATGTTGAACTTGCCGGTAGGCGTCACGATTTCGGGACCCTTGATCACGTGCTTCAGCTTTCGCGACTTGTCGTCGACAATGACGATCGCCGATTCCTGCTCCTTGCCGCTCCATACCGAAAACCAGACTTCATCACCCGCCATGTTGTATTCCGGCTGCACGACACGCTTCGGCCCTTCGCCAAGCCCTGCCCACTCGCCGATCGGCAGCACCTCGTAACCTGCTTCCAGGTTGTTGATGTCGAACACTGCGATACTTTGGCTGATCGTTTCGTCGGGATTCAGCGGCGCATCCACCCACAGGTTTTTCGACTTCGGATGGGATTTGACGAACAGCGAGCCGCCTCCCATTCCCTGCAGCGTGCGCACCACCTTCCAGGCCTGGTCGGGATGGCCTTTCGGGTCGGTGCCGAGGAACGTCACGTTGGCGTTGCCGAGCGCGCTCGTCACCCACACCGGGCCGTACTTCGGATCATCGATGT
>JAKEGN010000058.1 GCA_022615525.1 Woeseiaceae bacterium | reverse complement strand
TACGCAAGCCCAGCTCCGCAATGCGCATGGCGACGACTTCGGCCCGGCCGATGACGATCGGGTAGGCGATGCCTTCATCGCAGACCGTTTGTATCGCGCGCAGGACGACCGGATTCTCGCCCTCGGCGTACACCAGCCGCTCGGGCTTGCGCTTCGCGACCTCGACCATTGGCTGCATGAACATCGATGAGCGCAAACCGAAACTCGCGAGACTGAGCCGGTACTTCTCCATGTCCGCAATCGGCCGGGTAGCTACGCCTGACTCCATGGCGGCTTTGGCGACGGCGAATGACACCTCGGCCATCAGGCGCTTGTCGAAGGGTTTCGGGATCAGGTATTCGGGGCCGAACTTGAGCGATTCGTTCTGGTAGGCATTGGCGACCTCGTCGGTCGACTCCCGCGTCGCCAGGTTGGCGATGGCCTCGACGCAGGCGATTTTCATCGCGGCATTGATCGTGGTGGCACCGACATCGAGCGCGCCGCGAAATATGAAGGGGAAGCAAAGGACGTTGTTAACCTGGTTCGGATAGTCGGAGCGACCGGTCGCGATCACCGCGTCGGGCCGCGCCTTCTTCGCAATTTCCGGAAGTATCTCCGGGGTCGGGTTGGCCAGCGCGAGGATCAGTGGCCTGTCCGCCATCTTCGCCGCCATTTCGCCGTTCAAAACGTTCGGGCCCGAGAGCCCGAGAAAAATGTCGGCGCCTTCGATGGCCTCACTCAGCGTGCGCAGCTTCGTCTTCGCGGCGTAACGCTGCTTGTACTCGTTCATGTCCTCCTTGCGACCGGCGTAAACGACACCCTGGCGATCGACCAGCAGGACATTCTCCTTGCGCAGACCGAGATCGACCAGGAGGTCGATGCAGGCCAGGCTTGCCGCGCCGGCACCGCTCGCCACGAGGCGTACCTTGTCGATCGATTTGCCGACCACGCGCAGGCCGTTGCGTATCGCCGCACTCGCGACGATCGCGGTGCCGTGCTGGTCGTCGTGAAACACCGGGATGTGCAGCCGTTCGCGGAGTTTGCGCTCCACTTCGAAACATTCCGGTGACTTCACGTCTTCCAGATTGATGGCACCGAAGGTGGGCTCGAGCCTCGCGATCACTTCCACCAGCATGTCCGGGTCTTCTTCCGCGATTTCGATATCGAACACATCGATGCCGGCAAACTTCTTGAACAACACGGCTTTGCCTTCCATCACGGGCTTCGCGGCCAGCGGCCCGATGTTGCCGAGGCCAAGCACCGCCGTACCGTTGCTGATGACGGCGACGAGATTGCCGCGCGAGGTGTACAGGGCGGCATCGGACGGATTTTCACTGATCCGCAGGCAGGGGTGGGCGACGCCGGGCGAATAGGCCTGGGCGAGGTCGAACTGGTTGGCCAGCGGTTTCGTGGCCGTGATCGCCAGCTTCCCCGGCGTCGGTTCACGGTGGTAACGCAGCGCGCTCTCTTCGAATGGATCGCTCATGCCGGTAGCTTACCCGATTGCCTTCCTTACCAAAAAAAACAGGGCCGGGCCGGCCCTGTTTGTCGTCACTCCTGCGGACGTTTACTCGGCCAGCGCCATAGCGGTCAATGTACGTCCGGTTTGTGCAATGACGTACTGCCTGCCCTCGTGCACGTAGGTCATCATGCCGTAGTACGCTGCTGCGGGCAGTTCCACGGCGCCCACCCGTTCGCCTGATTTTTTGTCCACCGCAAACAGCATCGGCGTGCCGTCGCTGGCGGCGCTGGCATAGATCAGCAGGGTTGCGGTGACCACCATCGGCGCATTGGCGCCAGTCCCGGTATCGGGAATGTCGATGCCCTTCAGTTTCGGGTGATTCAGCACCGAATCCGGCGTGTCGCCGACGGGGATGCGCCACAGGTGCTCGCCCGTGTTCATGTCGATGGCGACGATGTGACTGTAGGGCGGTTTGAACAGCGGCAGATCCTCCGGGCCGCGTACATCGTCAGGCCGCAGCGACGCATAACGCGAGAAGGTCTTCCCGGTAGGATGCGCAATGTCCGCATCGCGCTCCTCGCCGCTCGCGATGATGCGCGAGGAACAATCGGCGCGCGTGGAGATATAGATGATGCCGCTTGCCGGATCGGCGACGCTCGGTCCGTCGATGTTGGTGCCGCCGCCATCGCCGGGGCACCAGAACGCCGCCTTGTACCCCTGGTCGTTGTCGCGATGCAGCGGCGGGAGAAACAGCGGGCCGATCTTGAATTCCTTCAGGCTCTCTATCGCCGCCTGCCGGAGTTCCGGCGTGAAATCGATCAGGTCGTCATACGTCAGGCCCTGCATGCCGTAGGCAGCCGGTTTTGTCGGCCAGGGCTGCGTTTTCGAGAGTTTCTCGCCAGGGATATCCGACGCCGGAACTTCCTTTTCCCCGATCGGCCAGACCGGCTCGCCGGTTTCGCGGTTGAAGGTGTAAGCAAAATTCTGCTTGGTGGTCTGCACCACGATCGGTACCGGCTTTCCGTCGACCGTGACGTCCAGCAGCACCGGTGCGGTCGGCGTGTCGTAGTTCCAGATGTCATGGTGCACCAGCTGGTAGTGCCATGCGCGCTGGCCGGTCTTCGCATTCAGCGCGATGAGGCTGGTGCTGAACAGGTTATTGCCCGGATGAAAACCGCCGTAATAATCGATGGTGACACCGTTCGTGGGAATGTAGACGAGACCGCGCTCGAGGTCCGCCGACATGGGCGCCCAGGACGATACGTCGCCGGCCCACTTCCAGGCATCGCTCTCCCAGGTCTCGTGCCCGGTTTCGCCCGGTCGTGGAATCACGTGGAACTTCCAGAGGAATTCGCCGGTACGCGCGTCGTAGGCGAGGATGTCGCCGGGTACGTTTTCCATGCGCGACTGGTAATAGCCCTGCTCGTGCGAGTTGCCGACCACCACCACCCCGTTGACCACGATCGGCGGTGACGAGGTCGTGATGTAACCGCGCTCCAGCGGTATGCCTTTGTACGGATCGCTTTCGACGTCGAGATCCGAGACCAGGTCCGGCAGCATGTCGACCACCCCGGTCTTCGGGAATCCTTCCACCGGCACCGGTTTGCCGAAGCCCTCGAGCGGTTGCCCGGTTGCCGCATCCAGCGCGGTGAGAAAGAAGCCGGGCGACGTGATGTAGATGATCAGCCTGCCGTCCAGTTTGGCAAAGGCAACGCCCTTGCCGTAGTCCTTGCGCATCGAGTACTCGTAGCGGGCGGTTTTCGGTTCGCCGTAGGACCAGAGGAGCTCGCCGTTGGCCGGATCGAGCGCGACGACGTATCGCCTCGGGCCGGCCACCGTGTAGAGCGTGCCGTCGATATAACTCGGCGTGGACCGTCCGCTCTGCGCGTTGAAACTGGCGCCGTCCCAGGACCAGGCTTCCTCCAGTTCCTCGAAATTGTCCGCGTTGACCTGGTCGGCAGGCGAATACCGCGTGTGGGCGGCGTCGCCCCCGAGATAGTGCCATTGCCCGTTCTCGGTTCCCCGCTCGGCCGCCGCCGCCGGGAGCATGAGCAGCAGCATCGCTATCGCCAACACGAGCAAACAAAACAGGCTGACAGGCCGGGACCACGCCGGCATGACATGAACGGTCCTCATTGACTACCCCCTGGTTGTGCGCGATTCGCGCTTGTACGTATTCTGCAACCGGCATTCTGGGGCCGGCGGCTGTCCGGCGCCAGTTCAGCGTGGCGCAATAGTAATATTGTCCAGTTCGTTGTTGTCGTTGCTGAGCCGCTCGCTGCCCGCGGGATATCGATTCAACGACAGTATGTAGGCAAG
>JAKEGN010000348.1 GCA_022615525.1 Woeseiaceae bacterium | reverse complement strand
TGCCGACCAAGGGCAAGCCGGGACGGGTTGCCGCGCTGGAGATCCTCATCAATACATCCGCCGTCGCGAATCTCATTCGCCAGGGCAAGCTCGATCAGCTGGAAACTGCGATGCAAAGCGGTGGCGCGACCGGCATGAGGACCATGGACTCGGCGCTCATGGAACTGGTGGAGAAGAAGATGGTTTCAGGGCGGG
Source organism: Woeseiaceae bacterium (assembly GCA_022615525.1). Classification (GTDB taxonomy): domain Bacteria; phylum Pseudomonadota; class Gammaproteobacteria; order Steroidobacterales; family Woeseiaceae; genus JAKEGN01. Next base: position 4,057 of record JAKEGN010000348.1, on the reverse strand, counting down.
AGGCATACCAGCAGGCCAATAACAAAGCAAAGTTCCAGTCCATCAAGGACGACGCCTGACATCAATAGCGAGGCGCGAGGCGCCTGCCCCGGGATCAGGAAACGCAACGGCATGGACTGCCGTGGCATAATTGCGCGCTTTCATCACGCCAGTACCGACCCATGACCGCCCCGCAGCGAAAGATCTTCGTATCCAGCGCACTCCCGTACGCGAACGGTGCGATCCACATGGGGCACCTGGTCGAGTACCTCCAGTCGGACATCTGGTCGCGCTTTCAGAAGCTGCGCGGGCACCGCTGCACCTATGTGTGTGCAGCCGATGCCCACGGCACGCCGATCATGGTCAAGGCCAGGGAAGAGAAAATCACGCCGGAACAATTGGTTAGCCGTGTTTCCAAGGAACAGCTCGAAGACCTGCGGGCATTCGGCGTGGCTTTCGACAACTTTCACAGCACTCATTCGGCAGAGAACGAGGAGCTGGTCGGCCGCATCTATACCGCGTTGCGGGAAGCCGGCCACATCTATACCAAATCGATCGAGCAGGCCTTCGACGAGAAAGAGAAGATGTTTCTCCCCGATCGATTCGTGCGCGGCACCTGCCCGCGCTGCAAGTCGGAAGACCAGTACGGCGACGCCTGCGAAGTCTGCGGGGCAACCTATACGCCCCACGACCTGATCGCGCCGGTCTCGGTACTGTCCGGCACGACCCCCGTGTGGCGCAAATCGGAACACTATTTCTTTCGCCTGAGCGCCTTCGGTACGCAATTGCGGCAATGGATGACGCGCGCGTCGCTGCACCAGAACATTACCAGCAAGCTCGAAGAATGGTTCGAAGCCGGCCTGCAGGACTGGGACATATCGCGCGACGCACCCTACTTTGGCTTCCTCATTCCCGGAACGAAAGACAAGTATTTTTACGTCTGGCTCGATGCACCAATCGGCTACCTTGCGAGTTTTCTGCATCTATGCCGGCAACGGCCCGATCTCGACTTCGACGAGTACTGGGCTTCCGGCGCGAATACCGAGGCCTACCATTTCATCGGCAAGGACATCGTGTACTTTCATACGCTGTTCTGGCCGGCCGTGCTGGCCGGATCCGGCCTGCGCCAGCCGACCAGCGTGTTCGCGCACGGTTTCCTGACGATCAACGGCAAGAAAATGTCGAAGTCGCGCGGCACGTTCATCAATGCCCGTACCTATCTGCGGCATCTCGATCCGAACTATTTGCGCTACTACTATGCAGCGAAGCTTGGCCCGGGCATGGATGACATCGATCTCAGCCTCGACGATTTCGCGGCGCGGGTGAATGCCGACCTGGTCGGGAAGCTGGTCAATATCGCCAGCCGCTGTGCCGGGTTCATCAGCCGGAATTTCTCCGGCCGGATGTCGGCAACCCTCGACGATCAGGATCTGTTCGACAGGTTTGCCGGGGCTTCTGAGCAAATCGCGGCGCATTACGAGGAGCGCGAGTATTCCAAGGCGATGCGGGTCATCATGTCGCTGGCGGACGAGGCCAATCGCTATATCGAACAGAAGAAGCCGTGGTTGCTTGCCAGGGACCCGGCACAGCTCGCCGACGTGCAGACCATTTGCACCCAGGGATTGAACCTGTTTCGCACGCTGATGATCTACCTGTCGCCGGTATTGCCAAGCCTCGCGGAAAAGTCGCGCGCCCTGTTCCGCGAGAAGGCGTGGACCTGGCAATCCGCCGCCGAACCTCTGTTGAACCACGCGATCAACGATTACGAGCCGCTCCTGGTGCGCGTCGAGCCTGCCCAGCTCGAGCGCATCATCGAGGAATCCAGGGAGAGCACAAACGTGCCAATAGACGTGCCCGCGAACAACCCCGAAACACCGCAAATCAGCATCGACGAGTTTTCACGTATCGATCTTCGCGTCGCGAAGATCCTGAAAGCCGAAGCCGTGGAAGGCGCGGACAAATTGCTGCAGCTGACCCTGGACATCGGTGACGGCACGCGCAAGGTCTTTGCCGGTATCAAATCCGCGTACGAACCGTCGGCGCTGACAGGTCGTTTCGTGGTCCTGGTAGCCAACCTGGAGCCCAGGAAAATGCGCTTCGGTACCTCCGAAGGCATGGTGCTGGCGGCCGGCCCGGGCGGCAAGGACATTTTCCTGGTGTCGCCGGATTCGGGCGCACAGGCGGGCATGCGCGTCAAGTAGCCGCTGCTGCCGTCCACACACTACAATAGTGCGTGACGCGGCAATGATTGTTACGACCAATCCATGAGCGAACTTTTCCTCATCCTCATCGGCACCGTACTGGTCAATAACTTCGTGCTGGTGCGATTCCTCGGGCTGTGTCCGTTCCTGGGCGTATCGCGAAATCTCGAAGCGGCATTCGGCATGTCGCTTGCCACTGCTTTCGTGCTGACGCTATCGTCCGCGGTCAGTTACCTGTTGCACCACTACCTGTTGGTGCCGCTGCAGATCGAGTACCTGCAAACCATCGGCTTCATTCTTGTCATTGCGGTGAGCGTGCAGTTTACCGAGATCATGGTACGGCGCCTGAGTCCTTTGCTGGACCAGGTGCTCGGAATCTTCATCCCGTTGATTGCGACCAATTGCGCGGTCCTGGGTGTGGCACTGCTCAATGTCCAGCAGGCGAAAGGTTTTGTGCAATCCGTGTTTTTCGGTTTCGGGGCATCGATGGGGTTTGCCCTCGTGCTGGTGCTGTTTGCAGCCATCCGCGAGCGTCTGGACGCGGCAGACATTCCCCTGCCGTTCCGCGGAACGGCTATTGCCCTGATGACGGCCGGCATCATGTCGCTTGCTTTCATGGGATTCTCCGGCATGGCAAGGCCGTGACCGGTACCGGTCGCGGCTGAGGGCCCCGTATGCTGACGGCTGTTCTGACGGCGATTGTGGCGATCACTGCCATTGCGCTGATTGCCGGACTGCTGTTGAGCCTCGCGAACCGGCGACTCCCCGCGAACGTCGATACGCTGGTCGAGCAGGTCAATGAACTCCTTCCGCAAACGCAATGCGGACAGTGCGGTTACCCGGGTTGCCGGCCGTATGCCGCCGCCATAGTCGAAGCCTCTGCAGCCATCAACCTGTGTCCGCCCGGTGGCGAGGACACGGTGCAGAGGCTGGCGGCACTGCTGGGCCGTGATGCGCTGCCGCTGCATGCTCCCGTCGCTGCAACTGCAAGCGTCGCGCAGATTGAAGAGGCGTTGTGTATCGGTTGCACGTATTGTCGAGCTGCCTGCCCGGTCGATGCCATCGTCGGTGCGCATCACTATATGCACACGGTCATCGCCACGGAATGCACGGGCTGTGAGTTGTGCGTCCCGCGCTGCCCGGTCGATTGCATCAGCATGGTTGCCGCCCGATGACCGCCGCCGCAACCTTCGACCTCGGCACGTTGCATGGCGGGCTGCGCCTCCCCGGCGAAAAGGAAACGTCGACTGCACGCGGTATCCGGACAGCGCCGGTACCATCGCAGCTGTACATCCCGATCACGCAACACGTCGGGGAAGCGGCGCAGCCGGTCGTCGGCATGGGCGAAAAGGTCCTCAAGGGACAACTGCTCGCGACCGCGTACGGCTCGCTGAGTGCGCCGGTACATGCGTCGACCTCCGGCACGATCGTTGCCATCGAAGCATGGCCCGTGTCGCAGCGCCACGGCGAGACTGGTCCCTGCATGATTCTCGAAAGCGACGGCGAGGACCGCGCCCTGCGATACGAGGATCGCCCCCTGCCATTCGAATCGATCGCGCCGGACGTTCTGCTGCAGACCATACTCGATGGCGGCATCGTCGGGCTCGGTGGCGCGGTGTTTCCGACAGCGCAGAAGCTGATGCAGGCGGTGACGGCTCCGCTGACGCACCTGATTCTCAACGGCGTGGAGTGCGAACCGTACATCAGCTGCGATGACATGTTGATGCGCGAACGCGCAGCGGAGGTCCTCGGCGGGGCGCAAATCCTGATGCACGCGCTGGGCCTGGGCCGCTGCTTCGTTGCGGTCGAGAGCGACAAGCCCGATGCCATACGTGGACTTGCGACAGCGCTCGGTGAACTGGGCGACCCGTGCATCG
>JAKEGN010000347.1 GCA_022615525.1 Woeseiaceae bacterium | reverse complement strand
TCGTCAAGGACAAGCGCAACGTCAACGGGTCACGGCGGTCGGCGTAAGCGTCGGGAGGGAAATCGAGGCCTGATGCGGCATTGCGGTCGCGAGCACTGCTGGCTCCTACAGGAGCGATGGCGATAATCGTGCCGGGTTTGCCCTTCGCGTCGCCTGCAGTCCAGGATCTACAGTGGGTAACAAATATCAATTTTTGAATAAAGAGCTAACTTTCGCCAATCCAGCCTGTGACTGTATTCAGTCAATGTCGGCGGATGAAAGTCAAAGAGGTGATGCGAAGGCTCGAGCTCGATGGTTGGACGGAGATAGCCCGCCGCGGCAGTCATCGGCAGCTCAAGCATCCGACGAAGCCAGGCCGTGTAACCGTACCCGGCAAGCCATCCGACGATTTGGCGCCTGGCACCCTCAAGAGTATCCTTAAGCAAGCGAAGATTGAAGATGAGTGACCATCCCATGCGTTTCGCAATTGTCATTGAAGATGCCGGCTCGAATTTCTCTGCCTATGTGCCCGATCTGCCGGGTTGTGTTGCTGCCGGTTCGAGCATCGAAGAGACGGAGACGCTCATTAGAGAGGCCATCGAGTTTCATCTCGACGGCATGCGCGCAGATAATCAGCCCATTCCAAAGCCCACAAGCCGGGTCGATTACGTCGAGGTCGCGGCGTAGGGCAGGCGTGCCGGGGTCATGTTTCGCGTCGCCTGCAGTGCAGGCTCTACAGGGGCGATACCGATAGTCATGCCAGGTTGCGGCGTGCCGCTATTGCTTGTAGATCACACCACCTTTCATTACAAAATTGACGTCTTCGAGTACCGAGATGTCGCTGAGCGGATCGCCGGACACGGCGATGATGTCGGCGCGCTTGCCCTCGGCGAGGCTGCCGTAGGTATCGGCGATGTCAAGAAACCGGGCCGCCACGCTGGTCGCTGACTTGATCGCTTCCATCGGCGGCATGCCGCCACGCACCATCAGGGCAAACTCCTGCGCATTGTCGCCGTGTGCGGAAACGCCGGTGTCCGTGCCGAATACGATCAGCACACCCGCCTCATAGGCGCGATTGAAGGTGCTGAGAATCTGCGGACCGATCGCGGCGGCTTTGGGCCGTACCAGCTCGGGAAAAAAGCCGTCGATGGTCGATTTCTCGGCTACCCATTGACCTGCGAGGATCGTTGGCACGTAGTAGGTACCGTGCTCTTTCATCAGGCGGATGACGGCGTCGTCCATGTAAGTGCCATGCTCGATGGACGCCACGCCGGCGACTACCGCTCGTCGCATTCCCTCGGTGCCATGGGCGTGCGCTGCGACGCGCATGCCATAGTCCTTGGCGGTCTGTACGACGGCTTTGAGTTCCTCGTCGGTGAACTGCGGGTTCTGCCCGCTCTTGGCCACGCTCAACACACCGCCCGTTGCCGTGATCTTGATCCAGTCGGCGCCATCCTTGTAGCGCTGTCGAACCGCTTTGCGTGCATCGTCTGCGCCGTTGATCACGCCCTCTGCCGGGCCCGGATCACCCATCAGTTCGGGCGCCCACCCGTTGGTCGGATCGGCGTGACCGCCCGTGGTGCCGATGCCCTTGCCGGCGGTAAATATGCGCGGTCCGGGTACGTCGCCGGCGTCAATCGCCTTGCGTAACGCGATGACGGCACCGTATGACTCTCCCAGATTGCGCACCACAGTGAACCCGGCTTCGAGGGTGCGTTTGGCGAACATCACGGCATCGATGCTTACATCCGCCTCGCTGAGAGTGAACTGCTCGAGCCGCTGATTCGGCGAATACTCACCGGAGAGGTGCACATGCATGTCCATGAGTCCGGGGAGTACGGTGTGGTTGCGCAGATCGATAACGGCATCATCCGCTGCGGCCTGCGCATGGCCCTCGCTGATCCCGGTTATGACGCCATCGCGTATCCTGATGGTGACGGCGGTGACCGCCTGATCCGAAACGCCGTCAATCATGCGCCCGGCATGCAACAACGTATCCGCTGCGGATAATTGTGCAAGCAGCGTGAGTGCCGCGATGCCGCCCATAAGTGGTTTCAATGTAATCGTCATGTGCGTTCCTGGGTGTGGTTATAGCGTTTGACCGTATCTGTGCATTTGAACCGAGCATTGCTCGTCAGGCTGCGCGAAGTACAGGCTTAAACAAATCAAAGTGTGTGCGACACCAATTCCCGTTTGCTTAATTGCCGGTCGCTTTGGACGGCAGGCTTTCGTAGGTTGTGCGGATAAGGTCCGGGCCGTGCGCTCGCTCCAGGCGCCGCACCACAAAATGCCCGCGAGCCATGTCCTGGAAGTGCTCCATGAAAAGCATGTTGATCAATGCTCCACCGGCCGCCCCGATGACCGGCACCGCTTGGGCAACGACTTTCTCGGTAACCGGGATGCTGAATCGGGCAGCTACCTGGGTCATCAACCGCAGCAGAACGGGCGCGGCTTCTTTGGTGGCACCCTTGGACGCCAGGTGTGTCGCTGCATCGGCAATACTTTTCGCCAGCAACGCACGCACCGCAAAGTACGCCGACTCCGCTGCATCGTCACTGGCAGACGGCCCGCCCATGGCAAATACCGCGAGGCAAGCGAGTTGGGCTTCTCTCGAATCCAATAATTCGCCCTCGTTACGGGCGATATCGGCAATGGAGCGGAGCATGATGGTGGTTGATATCGGCAACTCGATTGCCAGGGCTGGCAAGCCGAAGGCTCCGCCAGCCGCGCCGGTAAAAACGGCGGATATTTTGTGGACGAAATTCGACGACGGTCGGAGACCGTCCCGCATCGTCCAGATGGCCACTTGCATCGCCTTCTCAAGAGAGTTCCGGGTGATCAGGTGAATCTGGTCTTGCACACCGGCGGGCAACAATTTCAATCCCTTGTCGATCGGGCTTGCCAGGACGTTTGCCATTTTTGCGGCAATGCCCGGGTTCTCCAAAAGGAGTTTTGCGGACTGCAATTGCCGGGTGTCGTTTCGCGAAAGTCGATCGACCATGACCGGGGCTTCCATTCAATTATCTCCACCGCCGGATCCGCCGGATTCGAAGCGTTGCAAGCCCCCGTTCCAGGTCCGTGGCTGCGTAAGTCGTGCCAGCACCAGTATGAACGAAATCGGCGAAATCGGGGTAGGGCGGGCGAGGAAATCGGAGTCCGGCCCGGAATAGCGGCAATCGCGATTGATTCGAGATCTGCGTCGCCTGCAATGCAGGCTCATGCACTTCTAATGGTGGTAGTCGCGGCGGGTATCGGTCAAATAAGGTGTCTGACACCTTTTTCGCAGCCCTATGGCAGTATTTTGAAATGCCGGCCGCGCTTGAGTCGGTAGACGCCGAAATCGCGCCGATCCAAAGTAAAGATTTCGTCCAGTCCGTGCCGGTTGGCGACCTGCACCAGCGACGCATCGGCAAATTCCATTGGCTGATCGCCGTATTTCTTCATCAGGTTCTTGATTTCCGGCAGATCGGTTGTAGCGATATCGAGAATTTGCAAAGCACCGCGTTCGATCATCTCGAGTAAGGCATCCTGCGCGGCCATCGAGAAATCCAGCAGATACATTGCTTCGGTCACGGCCATCCACGTGGACAGCATCGGCGCGTCGGTACCTCGCAATACGGCCAGGCATCGGTCATGGTGGCGGTCACGTCGGTTGAGAATCGCAATGAGCGGTCCCGCATCGACCAGCAAACCGTGCAGCATCAACGTCGGCGATGCAGCTTGTCGCGGAAGCGGCGTTTGTGTTGCTCCGCCAGATCCTTCGGACCGTTGTCAGCAATGCCTACCAGGTCTTCGACGGACTGGTAAAGGCTGGCTGGCTCGGCTACGTCGGAGGGTACAGTGGCCAGCCGGTGCAGGGCGTCGCGGATGATCTCGGATTTCGTGCGACCGCGCTCACGCGCGAGGCGTCGCAGCAACGCTTCGGTCTCGGGGTCGAGGCGGACACTCGTGGGCATGCTGGGTACCTCTGTAGTACAAGAATGTACTACAGCTTCGAGGGCCGGGCAAACGCTGTATTCGCGTGGTTTTTGGAGAAATGTGTGCGATGCGGGCCGCTACAGGGGCAACGGCCCGAATGGCGACAGGCTAAAGACCCGCGTCGCCTGCAGTGCAGGTTCCGACAGGGGCGATGGCAATGACCGCGGCCAGTGTCAGGCGCGGTAGAATTGCGGAACCACTCGTAGCTTGAGGTCCTCGCCATGCAACGTCTTTCATTTCTGATCCTCGCCGGCACGGTGTTGCAGCTCACTGCCTGCTCGCAGGAAACGCCGGAGCCGCAGATTGTCGATCTCAGCCACGCTTACGGCGCAGATAGCCTCTACTGGCCCACGGACACCCGCGGCTTCCAGTTCCAGCAACTCGCTTCGGGGATATCCGACAGCGGCTGGTTCTACTCGGCAAACGCTTTCTGCACCGCCGAGCACGGCGGCACGCATATCGATGCGCCGTTGCATTTCTTTGAGCAGGGTGCGCCGGTCGATGAAGTTCCGCTTACCGATCTCGTGGGTCCGGCGGTGGTGATCGACGTCAGCGCCGAGGCCTCGGCCGATGCGGACTATCGTCTGACGCTCGATGCCGTGTCGCGGCACGAAGCGCAGCACGGGCGCATACCACAAGGCGCCATCGTGCTGCTGCGCAGCGGCTGGAGCAGTCGCTGGCCGGATGCCCGCGCGTACCTCGGCGACGACACGCCGGGCGATGCCAGCAAGCTGTCCTTCCCGGGCTACGGTGAGGAAGCGGCAACCTGGCTCATCGAGGAACGGGGCGCGCCGGTACTCGGCATCGATACCGCCTCCATCGATTACGGCCGTTCAAAGGATTTTCCGGTGCACCGCATCGTGGCGGCACACCAGGTCTCCGGACTGGAGAACCTGACCAACCTCGAGGAGCTGCCCCCGGGCGGCTTTACGCTGATCGCCCTGCCGATGAAAATCGCCGGCGGTTCGGGCGGGCCGGTACGGGTTATCGCATTGCTCCCGGGCGACTGAAATCCCGCTTGACATATTGGTTGAACTTGTGTTCAATCAATATATGCCTAGTTCACTGAAAAAGAAACGCCGCGTTTATCGCCTCGGCCGCCGTGCCGAAGCCGCGGACGAAACCCGCCGGCGCATCGTCGAGGCAACCTCGGACCTGCATGCGGAGCGCGGGATTGCCGATACCTCGATGAAAGACATCGCGGCGCGCGCCGGGGTGAGCGTCGGCACCGTCTACCACCACTTTCCGACCTATCCGGATGCCATCGCGGCTTGCGGAGCCTTCACCGCCGAGCAGGTGCCGGCGCCGACCGGGGCGGTCTTCGAGGGCGCGGCGACGCGGCCGGAGCGGGTCGCACGCCTGGCGGAAGCCCTGTTCGACTACTACGAACGCATACCGGCGTTGGCGTCGGTGCGGCGCGATCAGTTTATCGCCGAGTCGCTCGAACAGTTCGTGGCAGAGGAGGCCGACAACCGGCTGACGCTTGCCGCACGCGCGATCGGCGCGCAAAAACGCGGCCGGCAAACCGCACTGGTCGCCGCGCTGGTCGATCTCGACGTCTACCGGGCGCTGCGCCGGCAGGGCTTTGACACAGCGACAGCCGCCGAGAGAATCGCGGCGCTGGTGAATGGCTGGCTGGATCACACCGAACACTGAAGCATCGAACAAACCACGGGAGTACATGACATGGAAACGCGTATCAACGAAATCGCGGACGGCGTTTTTCGCCTGTCGACACTGGTACCGGAGGTCGCGCCACCGGCCGGCTTCACCTTCAACCAATTCCTGCTGATGGCCGATGAGCCCCTGCTGTTTCATTGCGGTCACAAGGGTATGTTCGACAGCATCCGCGGCGCCATCGCGACGCTGATGCCGATCGAAAAACTGCGCTGGATCTCGTTCAGCCACCTGGAAGCCGATGAGAGCGGGGCGATGAACCTGTGGCAGCAAGCCGCACCGCACGCGCAGGTCGCACACGGCAAACTCGGATGTGATGTGTCATTGAACGACCTGTCACTGCGTATGCCGCGCGCGCTCGAGGACAACGAAGTGCTGGATCTTGGTGGCAAGCGCGTCCGGTACCTCGCCACGCCGCACGTGCCGCACGGCTGGGACGCGGGCCTCATGTACGAGGAAGAAAACGGTGTGCTGCTGTGCAGTGACATCCTGGGACAGGTCGGCGACGTTCCCGCGCTGGCGAAGGGCGACATCGTCGGCCCGGCGCTGGACGGTGAAGACCTGTTCCGCTCGATGAGCGTGACGCAGGACACGATCACCGCGCTCAAGCGACTGGCGGCACTCCAGCCCCGAACGCTCGCGATCATGCACGGGTCCTCGCTCGAAGGTGACGGCGCGGCCGCACTCCGGGGCTTTGCGGAGGGCTTGTCGCAACAACGGTTGGCGAAAGCGGCGTAACGATCTATGCGATCGTGCAGTGCTGTAGTACGTTGAGTATTTGTACGAGTTAGGGAAGTAAGTCACTTGTAGGAGCGAGCAGCGCTCGCGACGCGGAGTTATGATCTGGCGCAATTTCGGACATCGCGTCGCGAGCACTGCTCGCTCTTACAGGGGTCATGCCAATAATTGCAGTTCGATGTTGTTCGCGCGCAAACTAGGCGGGCTCACCCCACTTACAAATCAAAACGGGATACGCCATGAACTCAAGAACAATGACTGGTGCTGCGCTCGCGCTCCTTGCAAGTCATGCGGCATGGACCGCCGAAACGGACTTCACCGACATCAAGGCAGCCATCGCAGAACAACATGATGAGGGCGTGCAGCGATTGCAGGAATGGATCGCGCTGCCCTCCATTGCGGCGGAGAACCTCAACTTTCCGGCGGGACCCGAGTATATGGCCGCCTTGCTCAGAGACGCGGGATTCCAACGG
>JAKEGN010000057.1 GCA_022615525.1 Woeseiaceae bacterium | reverse complement strand
CGATAATTGTTCTCGACGATGGCGCGCTCCGGTGGCCAGAAATCCTCCACTTCCGCAAACATGCGGGACACGATCGGATCGCAGTCGCTGTTGACGCGGTTGCGCGCGTAACTCCAGACCGCGACGATGCCGCCATCACGCAGCACGCGTCGTGACTCGGCGAAGAATTTCTCGATATCGAACCAGTGCAATGCCTGCGCGACCGTGATCAGGTCGATGCTGCCTTCATCGAGACCCGAGTGCTCGGCCGGCGCCTCGCGAAATTCGATTCCGTCCACCGGTTCCGCAGCGGCGATTTGGCTCGAGCTTGCATCGGTGGCAATGACGCGTTCGAAAAACGGCGCGAGTCCTCGCGCAGCCTGGCCGTTGCCGGTGGCGCAGTCCCAGGCGAGCGAGCGACCGGGAGCTGTCCCGGCGAGGTATTGAAACAGTGAATCCGGATAGGTGGGCCGGAAGGACGCGTAGGCGCTGGCGTGCCCGGAGAAATGGTCTTTGAAATTAGCCAGACGGCCTACCGCCCTGGAGCTACATCGAGCAATTCGGCTCCTTGCCCTGGGCCTTGGCTTCGTTGTAATAGGCCAAGGCTGTCGGCAGGGCCGCGACCAGCTCCTCGATACGCGTCTCGCCGGACGGGTGCGTCGAGAGGAATTCCGGAATCTGCGATTTGGCTTTTGAGTTCATGTTCTGCCAGAGGTCGACACTCTGGCGCGGATCGAATCCCGCTTTCGCCATGAATTCGAGACCGACCAGGTCGGCTTCAGACTCCTGCATCCGGCTGAACGGGTTGAGCACGCCGAGCATCGCGCCTGTGCCGAGGGCCTGGCTGGCCGCCTGGGTCTGTTGCGAATATCCACCGCCGAGCAGAATGCTCGCGATGTCGACGCCGACGTACGTCACTGCCGCGCGCGACGCTCTTTCGTTGGCATGTTTCTCGGTTACGTGCGCGACCTCGTGGCCCATCACTGCGGCGAGCTGGTGCTGATTGTCCGCGACCGTCAGGATGCCGGCGAACACGCTGATCTTGCCGCCAGGCAATACGAAGGCGTTGACATCGGGCTGGTCGATGACCGCGAGCTCCCAGTACATCGCCGCATCGTCGCCGTCCAGCACACCGACGATGGCATCGGCGACACAGGCAACGTAATCGATCGTTGCGCGGTCCTGGACCATCGGCATCTTCTCGCGGATGATCGCAAATTGTCTCGCACCTTCCTGTGCCAGCGCTGCGTCCGACTTGAGCACGAGCTGGCTGCGTCCGGTGGACGAGGTCGAGCAGGCGCTCAGCAACGCTGACGCAAACACTACGATAATCAGGTACTTGACTGGGGTACGCATGGTCACATTACCTTCAGCTATGGTCACCATTATAGCGGATCGGCCGGCGTTTCCGGGCCAATTCGCTCTCCGCGGCGACAGCTTCTAGGACAAGAACGTGCCCGCCGGGTTCCGTGCACCTAGCGCGGCAGCCGGGACTCGAAACGCTTGCGCCAGGCGGCGGCGTCGGCCTTTTCCAGCAGGCCGTCAACGTTGGCCATCAGGCGTTTCGGCAGGGGCTGGCGGATCCTGAAATTGACCCGGAACAGGTCCCGGTCCGCCGCCAGCCCGGCCAGCAACTCATCGCTGGTGCGGAGCTCGTCTACCAGGCCGAGTTCCAGGGCACGGGTGCCATACCAGTGTTCACCGGTAGCCACCTTCTGCAGGTCGAGCGCCGGCCGGTACTTGCTCACCGCGGCCTTGAACAGCTCATGCACGTCGTCGAGCTGTTCTTTCAGCCGTGCTCGGTCCTCATCGGTGTTCTTGCCGAACATGGTGACATTGCGCTTGTACGGTCCCGCCGTTATCTGTTCGAAATCCACACCGTGCGAATCCAGCATGCGATTGAAATTGGGAATCTGTGCGATCACGCCGATCGACCCGAGAATCGCGAATGGCGCGGCAATGATCCGGCTCGCCACGCAAGCCATGAGATAACCACCGCTGGCAGCCACTTTGTCCACGGCGACAATCAATGGAATGCCCTTGTCGCGTATGCGCGCCAGTTGCGATGCGGCCAGGCCATGCTCATGGACGATTCCGCCGTAATTCTCGAGGCGCACGATGACCTGGTCGTCCGCTGTGGCAATTTCGAGAATCGCGCTTACTTCCTCGCGCAACGACGCCGCGGCGCTGGCCTTGAGATCACCCTTGAAATCGATGACGAAACCGCGTGGCCGTTTGCCGGCCGCTTTCGACTCGGCCTTCCTCCTGGCTTTGTCCGCTTTCGCATCGGCTTTTTGTTCGCTTTTCTTGAGCACGATGCGTTTCAATGCCTTCGCCAGGGAGCGGTACTTGCTGTTCAGGTCCTCGACTTCCAGGCCCTCGTGCATCGCGCGCTTTCCTGCCGCGGCAACGGTGCCGACAATTACAACGAAAGCGGCAACTAGCGTTACCGTCTTGAGCACGAACAAACCGTAATCAGCGAAAAACTCGGCCATGAAAATCCGTACTTGTCAGTAAGCTGGTTTGAAAGATGTTGTCAGGCGCCGATGCCAACATTGTTCTTCTGCAAGACTTTGTCGGCACGATAGCTGGAACGCACCAGAGGTCCGGCGACGACTTCCAGGAATCCTTTTTCCAGGCCCTCGCGGCGATACGCGTCGAACTCTTCCGGTGTCACGTAACGCTCGATGGGCAGATGATGCGGCGTCGGCCTGAGGTACTGGCCGAGCGTAAGAATATCGACGCTTGCCGCGCGCAGATCGTCCATGGCTTCCATGATCTCATGGTCTTTCTCGCCGAGACCGAGCATGAGGCTGGTCTTTGTCAGCACCTGCGGCCGGAATTTCTTGGCGTGTGCCAGGACATCTATGGTCTGCCGGTAGCCGGCTCGCGGATCGCGGACCGGGTGCGTCAGGCGCTCCACGGTTTCCACGTTCTGTGCATACACTTCCAGCCCGGAATCGACGACCAGCTCGACATGCTCGAGTACGCCGTTGAAATCCGGTGTCAGCGCCTCGACTGCCGTGCCGGGGTTCAGGCGCTTGATCTCGCGCACCACCGCCGCATAGTGCGCCGCACCGCCGTCCGGCAGGTCGTCGCGATCGACGGAGGTTACGACGACGTAGCGCAGGCCCATGAGCTGTACGGCCTTCGCAGTGTTCAGCGGCTCTTCGTGGTCCAGCCAGCCCTTCGGATTGCCGGTGTCGACTGCACAGAAGCGGCAGGCACGGGTACAGACCGAGCCCATGACCATGATCGTTGCCGTGCCATGATTCCAGCACTCGCCGATATTCGGGCACATCGACTCTTCGCAAACCGTGCTGAGCCGGTGCTCACGCACCGTCCTGCGAACCTCGGAAAATACCTCGCCGGCCGGCATTCTGGCGCGCAGCCATTTCGGCTTGTTGCCAACCACGAGTTCCGGCGCATCTCGGCGAGCCTTGATGCCGTTCTTGATGGCGGAGAATCCTGCGTCGGTGCGGTACTTCTGCCCACTTCGCACGATCGGAATACCGCGAAACGCTGATTTGTCCTGACTGCTCATGGAACCTGTCGGTGGAACGCGAGGGACGCGCATTTTCGCATGATTCGCCGCCTTTAGGGAGCTTGGGTGGACTGTCGCCCGCAGTGCGGGCTCCAGGAACCGATCGAAGCCTTGTAGGAGCGAGCAGTGCTCGCGACTGCGGAACGTCAACCCGGCGCGATTCCCGTCATCGCGTCGCGAGCGCTGCTCGCTCCTACAATGGAATCTCGAGGCGGTGCCACGACACGAGCCATCTTCACGGGCGACTCACCGGAGCAAAAAAATCCCGGTCATTAGACCGGGATAATCAGGGGGAAAAATCAAGAACTAAAGCTATCGCCAGAGGAACAATATTCAGTGCAATCGTGACCAGCTTACGAGCTTCACCGAACTCCGTTGCAGGTCGAAATTCCTGGCCAGTACGGCCTCTATGTCCGCCACATCCGACTCCTTGTCCATCGGCTTGTTGAGTTCGACGACGCCGCTGAACTCATTTCCGCCGCGGTAGTACGCGTCGGTCAGTCGGAATTGCGTGTAGTACTTTGCGGACATGGGGTGAATTTACGCGCTGGCCGAAATCGGGTCTGTGAGGCAAAGCACAAATCCCCGCCGCCCGGGCACCGGATGCCGAATTCTTGAAATTGGTCACAAAAAAACGGCTGTCCGCGCGCATATGACTGGCCCCGGGCCCTCGCAGCTGCGCCGATTCAGGCGTAAAATCCGGGGCTTACGCTTGGTGTTGCAGAATCAGAGACACATACCACGGATTCGGCGGGGGCGATATGTAATATTCGCAAGGTCGTGTCTCCAGACTGTAACGTATTGTTTTTAATATTTTTGGAACTACAAAATGGCTCTTAAATCCAGTTTTGTCAGTTGCCTCGTGCTCGCCATCTTTGTTCTCACGAGCGGCTCGATCCACGCGCAGAGCGAACTGCGCAAAACCTTTTTCAAAGACGTCGACGCAGCGCGCGAGGCAGCTGAAGCCGCAAGCGCCTCGTTGTTTGCACCGGGCAGCTGGGCCAACGGAATGCGTGACTACAAGGCGGCGGAGGACGGCCTCGAGCGCGGTCGCAACATCGAGTACGTGCGCGACAAGGCAGCCGATTCCGAACAGAGCTTCAAGGCTGCAAAAACTGCAGCGGAGCTGGCGAAGACCGTG
>JAKEGN010000346.1 GCA_022615525.1 Woeseiaceae bacterium | reverse complement strand
GGCCAGGGGACCATTCGCCGACCAGCAGCCTGACGCGTCCGTCCGGGGATACGGACTGCAGGCCGAGCACGGCGTTGGCCACGACGAGATTGCCTTCGGAGTCGAATTCGAGACCCAGGGGTCGGCCGCCCGTTTCGGCAAATACCTCGAGATCGCGGCCGTCAGGCCGGAGGCGGATGATCCTCCCATCGAGCGAACTGGCAAAAATGTAGCCGCCGGCACCCGTGATGTCCTCCGGACTTTCGTGCGGGCCGAGGTCGATGATCGCAGCCTTGCCCAGCCGGTCATTGACCTCGAAGGGGTCCACCAGGCCGGCATTGCGCGGTGCGTCCCAGGCGACCGGCGAGACCGGAACGGGCCAGGTCAGCAGGTAGACCAGTGCCAGAACGAGGCCGGCGAGAGTGGAGAGCGCAATACGTTTCAGCATCGGCAGTATGCTTTCGCCGCTCAGCCGATCATGCGCAGGAACTCGGCGCGGGTGCGCGCATCCTTCCGAAACAGCCCGAGCATCTGGCTGGTGACCATCGAGACACCGGATTTGTGTACACCGCGCGTTGTCATGCATTGGTGGGTCGCGTCTATCACCACACCGACGCCCCGGGGATTGAGTACTTCGTTGATGCAGTTTGCGATTTGCGCCGTCATTTTTTCCTGTACCTGAAAGCGTCTTGCAAATGCGTCGACGACGCGTGCCAGCTTGCTTATGCCGACCACCTTGTCGCTCGGCAGGTAGCCGACGTGCGCCTTGCCGATGATCGGCGCCATGTGGTGTTCGCAATGTGATTCGAACGCAATGTCGCGCAGCACGATCATTTCGTCGTAACCCTCGACCTCCTCGAAAGTACGCCGCAGGTAGGTGACCGGATCGTCCTTGTAGCCGCTGAACCAGTCTTCATACGCAAGCGCGACACGCTTGGGTGTATCCGCCAGCCCCTCGCGGCCGGGATCGTCGCCGGCCCACAGAAGCAGCGTGCGCACGGCCTCTTCAGCCTGCTCGCGGCCCGGGCGCTGCGGTTTTGTTTTTCTTGCCTTCTTCAATTCCTCACCTGCTCGATGCTTTTTGATTCCGGACCCGGCCGATACTACCTGCATTGGCAGCCCGGATGTAGTTGCCGGTCAGTCGTCGATCCTGGCCGGCCAATCCGCTTTGAGCAACCTGGACAATGCCCGGTCGGCCAGCAGTTTTCCGCGAGTCTGGCAGCGCGGGCAGTAATTCGTTTCGTTGCTCTTGTAGCGTATCCGCTGTACCGCCACCCCGCAGTCGGGGCAGGGCTTGCCGTAACGGCCGTGCACGGCCATGCCGTCGCGGAACGCCGTCACTTTGCCGGGGAACCGGCCGGCGGAATCGGCCAGCAGTCTGTCGCGCCAGGTGCCGAGCACGTCGCGCATTGCCTCGTACAGCCTCTGCTGTTCGGCGCGATCGAGTTTTTGGGTGAGGGCCACGGGTGACAGCCTCGCAGCGTGCAGTATTTCGTCGGAGTAGCTGTTGCCGATGCCGCTGAATTTGTGTGGATCGGTCAGGGCGCGTTTGAGTGTACGATTCTCGCTGGTCAGTCGAGCCGTAAATTCCGTGACGGAACAGTGCAGCGGTTCGATGCCGCCCGGATCCTGTGCCGCGAGAGCGTCGTCTCCATGCACGAAGTGCAACGATGCGCGTTTCTTCGAGCCGGCCTCGGTCAACGACATCGATCCGCTGGAGAATTCGAAGATGGCCAGATGGTTTCGGCCAGGCGGCTGTGTGCCGCTCTCGTACCAGTGCAAGCGGCCGGCAATCATCAGGTGCAACACCAGCCAGTACTCCCCTTCGAGACCGATGGCGATGCGCTTGCCGATGCGCTTCGATCCGGAAACGATTCGGCCGTTGGCTGCGGCGAGCGGTGGTTCCACCGTGCGCAGCAGGAAAGGCGATGCCAGCCGCACCTGCTTCAGCACTGTCCTGGTGATGCGTTCCTCGAGTCGAGCGACATAGACATCGATGTCAGGCAGTTCCGGCATCGGACGCGGCCTCTCACTCGTGCGGGTACCTGAACCTCAGCCTGCTCTCAGGTGAGACCGACCGGGCAGCTGACGCCGGTGCCGCCGATACCGCAATAACCGGCAGGGTTCTTGGCGAGGTATTGCTGGTGATAATCCTCGGCGTAGTAAAACTCGCCCAGGTTGGCGATCTCGGTCGTAATCGTACCGTGCCCGGCTTCGCTCAGCTGATGCTGGTAAGTGACCATCGATGCCCGCGCCAGCCGTGCCTGGCGCGCGTCCGTCGTATAAATTGCCGAACGGTATTGCGTGCCGATGTCATTGCCCTGTCGCATCCCTTGCGTCGGATCATGATTCTCCCAGAACACTTTCAGCAATTCGTCGTAGCTGATCTCATTCGGGTCGAACACGACCAGCACGACTTCGGCATGCCCGGTGAGCCCGGCACAAACTTCCTTGTAATCGGCGTTCGGTGTACTGCCTCCCGCGTAGCCGACAGCAGTCGTCCAGACACCAGGCGTCTCCCAGAACAGGCGTTCCGCGCCCCAGAAGCAGCCCATGCCGAACACAGCCTTGCACATCTCGTCGGGAAAGGGCTCCTTGATGCTGTGCCCGTTGACGAAGTGTTTTGCAGCGACTGCCATGGGTGTGCTGCGTCCCGGTAGCACTTCCCGCGCGTCGGGCATCGTTGTTCTCCTGTTTTTCACTGACATCGATCTAGTACCCGGTGGTCGAAGGTTGTCCGGCGGCAGTCTGCCGGTCGCCGTCGCCCGGCCGGACGGCAACATACATGCCGCCGCGGCGCGGCTGGTCGACTATGCCATCGGCGCTCAGAAATCGAAACGGTATCGACTGTTCCTTGCCGCGTTCGATCGCCCGGTAGACTCCGAAATGCAGGTGCGGCAGCGACGAATGACCGGTGTTCCCGGACAACCCTATCAGCTGGCCGGCAGATACCCTGTCGCCGGCCTCGACCAGCACGCCGCCCTGCTGCAAATGATAATACTCACCGGTAGTTTCGTCGTCGTGCAGGATGACGATGTAATTGGCCTCACCGGCACACTCGTCGCTCCAGCAACCGCGTGAATACGACTCCTCAATCCTCGCCACCAAGCCGCTTC
>JAKEGN010000345.1 GCA_022615525.1 Woeseiaceae bacterium | reverse complement strand
TGCGGCTCCCTTTCATTGCCGTGCTTCCGAGCTGGCGAGCGGCGTATCTGCCGGTGCTGCCGCGGCGACCATCAGCGAAATGTCAGTGACGGCAAGCTCGCGCTGGCGAAGTACTCCCAATCGTTGTAGTTTCATGTCCAGTGCGATCAGACGATTGGCGGGGATGTCACCAGCGCGAGTCATTCCCGTTTGCAGACCTGCCGCTGCCGAGACAAGGGCCCGATCAAGGTTGGGCAGTAAGGTGTTATCGATGTAGGCCAGCATGCGGTCGGATTCACGAACCATGTGAAACTCCCTGGCGAGCTCGGCAGCGATGTCGAGCTGTTGTGAATTCAGTCGGGCAATTGCGGCATCGCGTCGCGCCGCTGCCGCAGCGACTGTCGCCGCGATCCTGTCGCGCCATACTGGCAGTGTCACCGTGGCGACCGGGCGGAACATGAGAGGGTCCGCCTTGAGATCGGCCATACCGCCGAGACTGAAATCCGGCGTGCCTGCGGTTTCTGCGACTTCGACGCCAGCAACAGCCATCTCGACCATCGCCCGCATGGTCGCGATCTCGGGGTTGGCCGCCAAAGCAAGCTGCCATAGTTCTTCTTCGGACGGCAATGCGCTGATGGTGAGGCCCGCTGCAGGAAAAGCAGGATCGGCGTCGGTCGGCAGGAGCCCGAGTGCCGATTTGAAATTCGTGCGGAGCGCGCTTCGTCGATGCTGCAATGAATCCAGCTCGGTGCTCAACTGGCCGAGCGAGTTAAGCAAACTCAGTTGATCATCGAGCGTCGTCATGCCAGTGCCGGTCGAATAGTCTGCGCTGCTTAGATCCAGCGATTGCCGGGTCGCCCCGAGCGACGATTCACGCAGTAGAAGGGCCTCATCGACAAAGGCCAGCTCGATCCAGGCTTTGCGCAGCGATGTTGCCGTGATCATTACGGTAGCTACGTAATTCTGGTAGGCGACCTCGCTACCAGCGGCAGCTTCCAGCCCCATTGCAGCACGCTTGCCGGGAGCCATGAAATCAAACATCAGCCCGGGCATGAACGTCATCAGCGTGTCGCTGAAGTCAGCTTCGAAGGTAAACTGCGGATCCGGCTGCGACCGCGCTGGCGCGATGTCCTCGACCGTGGCGCGCCACTCGTAGTACTCGGCTTCTACGGCAGGGTGATTTAGGACTGCGTAGAGCAGGTAGGTGTCGAGCGGCGAGTCGGCTTGCAACGCTGGCAACTCCGGCTTGTTGCGCGCAGGCCGAAGCTGTTCGCCGACCTCTGTCACGCGGTCACGAGCGGCCTGCTCAGCGTCGCTTGCAGTGCCCGCACAGCCACTCAGCAGGCCGAGCAAAATCAGCGGGAACATCGAATCAGCATTCATTGAAATAGTCTCCTTGCGTCAGGAACCGGCAAACGTCGGTCAGTAACGAAAGAGCTGCTATTTCAAATGGACACAGTGAAGCAAATTGAGGGGCGGTGGTACACCAGGAGTGGAATAGCGGTGACGAGCGCCGTTGCGCATTGCCGTCCGATGGATACAGGGCAGGGCAGTACCTGTATCAGTGATGGCAAACGGGGCGAAATGCTGTGGGTTCTTGACCTTGACCGGCCCATCGCGGGCATCACGGCTGTAGTCGCCAAAGAGCATGCAATCACTGCAGCTCGCTGACGGCGGAACTGTGAGGTTGGCTGAATCCTGAGTAGCGGCATGTTGGAACATGCCGCCATGGTCATTCGCAGGCGGGCAATGAGGATGCTCGCTATTGCTGTCGTATGCCATGGCGCAAGGTTGCAACGAGAGACTGACGCAGACAACAGCAAGGAGCCCCAGGGCACTGTATGCGCCAGGAACCCGCTTTCGCGTGCTGGCTGTCGGCCGCATCAGAAAGCTCTCTTCGTATCTGCTGGCATCATCTGATTATCACCTTTTACTCTGTACACCGCCATGCGTGCAAATACTTACTGCTCAGGTGGCAGTATACTGGCGACGCAGCACCGATTATGTCAGGTGCTTGAACACTAAGGGTTTGGTCAGCGTCCATTTGGAGAATGCATTGAAATTTATTATAGCTATTGCAACCGTGTGCGTGCTTGGGGTGTTGGGCGCAATCGGGTTCGCGTACTCCGGCATCTACGACGTCAGTGCCAGTTCGTCACACAGCGGTTTCGTCAGTTGGTTATTAACTGCGACTTCGCGTGCGTCGGTCGAACGTCGTGCTGCCGGCATCGAGTTACCCGATCTCGACGACGAGGGACTGAAGGTTGCCGGTGTCAATGACTTTGCCTCAATGTGTGCGGGTTGCCACGGTGCGCCGGGTCAAGAGCCCGAAGCGGCCGGCCTGGGCCTGAATCCACGGCCACCCGACCTGGCTGAGTCAGCCGCGCGAATGACGCCAGCCGAACTGTTTTGGGTGACCAGGAACGGCATCAAGATGACTGGTATGCCGGCATGGGGCGTAACGCATGACGATGCATCGATCTGGCCGGTGGTGGCATTCATGACGTCTTTGCCTGCGCTGGACGAGGCGGGTTATCGGGCGATGCTCGACAGTGCGAAAGGCGCTGGTCACCATGCTGAGGTGGGTAACAACGAAGTCGGAGCTCATTCGCACGATAGCGATTCC
>JAKEGN010000344.1 GCA_022615525.1 Woeseiaceae bacterium | reverse complement strand
GGACGTGCATTTCTTTACTTCGCCTACCCTGCACAGATTTCCGGCGACGCCGTCTGGACCGCCGTCGACGGGTTCAGCGGCGCGACGGCGCTCGGGGTCGCCGCCATCGACGGCATGAACGGTATCATTGCCAGCGGCCTCACCTGGAACCAGGCTTTTTTCGGCCAGATGCAGGGATCGATCGGCGAAACTTCAGCCGCCGCCTGCCTGTTCGGCGCCGCGATGCTGATCTATACGGGAATAGCCTCCTGGCGGATCATCGCCGGCGTTTTTGCCGGGCTCATCATTCCCGCGCTCGCCCTCGGCTATGTCGACAGCAGCAACCCGATGGCCGCGATGCCCTGGCACTGGCACATCGTGCTCGGCGGTTTCGCCTTCGGCGCGGTATTCATGGCAACGGATCCCGTGACCGCCTGCAGCACCAACGCCGGCAAATGGATTTTCGGGCTGCTGATCGGCGCCCTGACGCTCGTAATACGCGTTTTCAATCCCGCGTATCCGGAGGGCATCATGCTGGCCATCCTTTTCGGCAACGTGTTCGCGCCGATCATCGATTACCTCGTGGTGCGGGCGAACGTGCGAAGACGGAGGCGGCGGTATGGTTGAAGCCGTGGCAGCCACGCGATCACGCGACAGCATTTCGAACACGCTGCTCGTTGCCATCACCTTGAGTCTCGTCTGCTCCCTGCTGGTTGCGGGGGCCGCCGTACTGCTCAGGCCGAAACAGCTGCAGAACGCGGCGGAGTATCGACAGAGCATCATCCTTGAGGTTGCCGGACTGGCGAATAGCGGCGACCCGGCGACCGCATTCGCCGCCATCGAGCCACGCATGGTCGAACTGTCGACCGGGAATTACGTCGACTCGCCCGCCGTGGAAGGATTCGATGCCGAGGACGCGGCCAGGGATCCGCACCTCGGTGTGCGGATACCGGCAGCATCGGACATCGCGTCCATCCGTCGCCGCGCGCGCTACGCGCCGGTGTACCTGGTGCGTTCGGGCGATGCAATCGAGCAGGTCATCCTGCCGGTGTACGGGTCCGGCCTATGGTCGACCATGTACGGTTACCTGTCGCTGGAAGCGGATGGCAATACGGTGCGCGGACTGAGCTTTTACAGTCACGCGGAGACTCCGGGTCTCGGTGACCAGGTCGACAGGCCGGCGTGGCGCGCGAAGTGGCAGGGCAAGAAGCTTTTCGGTGCGGACGGCGAGTTCTACCTTGAAGTGATTCGCGGCACCGTCGTGGACATTTCGAGGAGCGGCGCCAGCGACAGTCGATACCAGGTCGACGGACTGGCAGGGGCCACGCTCACCGGTCGCGGCGTCACCAACCTCGTTCACTACTGGGTGGGGCCTCATGGTTTCGGTCCGTACCTCGCGAAGTTTCGGGAGAACGCAGGGAAGCAGCCATGAGCGATACGCGCAAAATTCTTGTCGATCCCCTTATCGACAAAAACCCCATAACTCTGCAGGTACTGGGAATCTGTTCCGCCCTGGCGGTGACCACGTCGCTGATGCCTGCGCTACTGATGTGCGCCGCGCTGACCAGCGTAACGGCCTTCTCCAATGCCACCATCAGCAGCATTCGCTCGCGCATACCCAACAGCATACGGATCATCGTGCAGATGACGATCATTGCGACGCTGGTCATCGTCGTCGACCAGTTGTTGCGCGCCTATGCTTTCGAAACCAGCAAGCAGCTATCGGTGTTCGTCGGGCTGATCATCACCAATTGCATCGTCATGGGGCGCGCCGAAGCCTTCGCCATGAAAAACCCGGTCGGCGTCAGTTTCCTCGATGGCCTGGGCAACGGCCTGGGATACAGCGCCATCCTGATATTCGTCGCGACGCTCCGCGAGCTGTTCGGCGGCGGTACGCTGCTCGGCTATCGCATCCTGCCTCTCGTATCCGACGGCGGCTGGTATGAAGCCAACGGGTTGATGCTGCTGCCGCCAAGTGCATTCTTCATCATCGGGCTGCTGATCTGGGGCATCCGGTCCTGGAAACGCGAACAGGTCGAGCACGCCGACTACCAGATCCACGAAGTTCACCGGACAGGCGTGCTGTGATCGCCGATCTGTTCAATCTTTTCATCAAGGCGGCTTTTGTCGAGAATCTCGCCCTGTCCTTCTTTCTCGGCATGTGCACGTTCCTTGCAATATCCAAGCGCGTGGAAACGGCGCTGGGGCTTGGTATTGCCGTGGTCGTCGTGCAGACGATCACGGTGCCGGCCAACAATCTCATTCACGCATTTCTCCTGCAGAAAGGTGCACTGGCCTGGGCAGGGCTGCCCGATGTCGACCTGGAATTCCTCGGCCTGGTCACCTACATCGGGGTCATTGCTGCCCTGGTGCAGATCCTGGAAATGGCGCTCGATCGATACGTGCCGAAGCTTTACAACACGCTGGGTATCTTCCTGCCGCTCATCACGGTGAACTGCGCCATTCTCGGCGGGACATTGTTCATGGTCGAACGCCAGTACGGCTTCGCCGAGAGTGTCGTTTACGGTGTGGGCAGCGGCAGTGGCTGGGCCTTCGCGCTGGTTGCACTGGCCGGTATTCGCGAGAAGCTCAAGTACAGCGACGTCCCGGACGGGCTGCAGGGGCTAGGCATCACGTTCATCATCGTAGGGCTCATGTCGATCGGCTTCATGGCTTTCTCGGGCATACGGTTGTGAGCATCGATACCACGTTCCTGGAAGTCGGCCTCGGCGTCGGCTTGTTCACGGCGATCATCCTGTTGCTGGTTTTCGTCATACTCGCTGCACGCTCGCGGCTTGTCAGCAGCGGCAGCGTCACGGTCACCGTCAACGACGACCGCGAGTTGACGATGCCCGTAGGCATAAAGCTGATGGTCGGCCTCGCCGACTCGGGAATCTTCGTGCCATCGGCCTGCGGGGGTGGCGGAACCTGCGGTCAGTGCCGGGTGCGGGTCATCGATGGCGGCGGAGCCCTGTTGCCGACGGAAGCATCGTTGGTCAGCAAGCGCGAGGCCAAGGACCAAGTTCGGCTTTCCTGCCAGGTTACCGTCAAGCAGGACATGCACGTGCGGGTGCCGGATGAAATCTTCGGCATTCGCAAGCTCGAATGCACGGTCGTTTCGAACCGGAATGTCGCGAGTTTCATCAAGGAACTCGTGTTGCGGCTGCCACATGGCGAGTTGCTGGACTACAGGGCCGGAGGCTACATTCAGATCGAATGCCCGCCACACATCGTCCGGTTCTCGGACTTCGAAATCGACGAAAGGTTTCGAGGCGAATGGGATCGCCATGGCCTTTGGCGTTACGAGTCGCGCGTGACGAAACCCGTGAGCCGTGCGTACTCGATGGCGAGCTTTCCGCTGGAGGGCGAGATCATTCGCCTCAACGTGCGAATTGCGACGCCGCCGCCGGGCTCGGGCGCCGGTGTGCCGCCGGGCATCATGTCGTCCTATATTTTCTCGCTGAAGCCGGGTGACCGGGTTACGATCTCCGGGCCCTACGGCGAGTTCTTCGCCCGAGATACGCAAGACGAAATGGTGTTCGTCGGCGGCGGCGCTGGCATGGCGCCGATGCGCGCGCACATTTTCGACCAGTTGAAGCGTCTGCATTCGCAACGAAAAATGTCGTTCTGGTACGGCGCTCGAAGCCGCAAGGAGCTGTTCTACGTCGAGGAGTTCGATGCCCTGGAAAAGGAAAACAGCAATTTCCAATGGCATGTTGCGCTCTCCGAGCCCTTGCCGGAAGACAACTGGGCCGGCTACACCGGCTTCATCCACAAGGTTCTGCACGACGAGTACCTTGCGGCCCATGCTGCGCCGGAGGATTGCGAGTACTATCTCTGCGGGCCGCCGATGATGAATACCGCCGTGATCAAAATGCTCGAGGACCTGGGCGTGACCCGGGATCGCATATTGCTGGACGACTTCGGAGGCTGAATGCGACACCTGCCGTACGTCGCCCTGACGATCGTTGCTCTGCTGTCGTCGGCTTGCGGTAACGAGCCGGCGGTACTCGAGCTGAACGGTTCTACCATGGGCACCCGGTTCAGCATCAAGGTGCCGGCGGATGAGCACGTGCCGGATGCCGGACTCCTGCAGCAGCAGATTGACGCCATGCTTGCGCGCATCGAAGGAACGATGTCCACTTACATCATCGATTCGGAGCTCTCCCTGTTCAACATCAGCGAGTCGACAGACTGGCAACCGGTCTCTGCGGAATTCTGCCTCAGCGTCGAGGAGTCCCTGGCAATCAGCGCGCTGTCCGGCGGAGCTTTCGACATCACGGTTGGTCCGCTTGTCAATCTGTGGGGATTCGGGCCGGACGGAACGGCTGTTAGGCCTCCGTCCGATGAGCAGATCAACGCGGCCCGCGCACGTGTCGGTTACGGGCACCTGCAAACGGACTGTGCGAAACCGGCAATGCGCAAGAACCTGCCGGACCTGTATATCGACCTGTCGGCCTATGCCAAAGGTTATGCAGTCGATCGCATCGCTGAGCTGCTCGACGAACAAGGTCTCGAAGACTACCTTGTTGAAATCGGCGGGGAACTCAGGATGCGAGGCCATAACGCTGCCAGGGAACTCTGGGCAGTGGCAATCGAGGAGCCGCTGGATGATGCGCGGCGGGTGCACAGCGTCGTGCACCTGACGGATCGAGCCGTAGCAACCTCCGGCGACTACCGGAACTTCTTCGAGTTCGACAAGCAGCGCTACTCGCACACGATCGATACGCGTACCGGCCGACCGGTAACTCACTCACTGGCGTCAGTCACGGTGATCGCCGACACGGCCGCATACGCGGACGCCATGGCAACGGCATTGATGGTTCTCGGACCCGAGGAAGGTCTGCAACTGGCGACCTCGCGAGGCATCGCCGCGCTGTTCCTCGTTCGCACTGAAGCAGGCTTCAGCGAGCATGTGACGCCCGCGTTTGTCCCGGAGGGACCGACGACATGACACTGCTGGCAACATTGATCGTCACGGCCCTTCTCAGCTTCGCGGTCCTGCTCGCGGTCATCGCCGCCATGTCCGTCGGAGTGGTCGCCGGCCGCAGGCCCGTACGTGGAAGCTGCGGCGGCCTGAACGGCGGGGGATGTGAACTTTGCGGCGGCAACTGCGAAGGGGAATCACGGAAATGACCAGCAAATCCGCGCGGGTGCGCGACTACATGACGGCGCACCTCGTCGCATTCAAGCCTGAAATGGACGTGCTCGACGCGATACATGAACTGGTGTCGC
>JAKEGN010000343.1 GCA_022615525.1 Woeseiaceae bacterium | reverse complement strand
TCATTTTCGTCGGCGTAATTCCGGTGCTGCCTGCGTAGCCAACGCTTATGGTGAACGTTGCCGTCGAAGAATTCGACGACGCATCCGTACCGGTACAGGTCACGGTCGTATCACCGGGTGCAAATGTGCTGCCCGAAGCCGGCACACAGGACAGTACTGGCTGCGGGTCGACATTATCCGAGATGCTGACCAGCGACGAGTAGTCATAGACCGCGCCTGCCGCACTCTGGATCTGAACAGACACATCACCCGCAGGCACTGTAATCACTGGTGCGATGCTATCGGTGACGGTCACCTGGAACGTCGCTTGCGACGAGTTTCCGGATACGTCGGTAGCGGTACAGCTTACCGTGGTAATGCCAAACGGGAAGGTCGAGCCGGATGGCGGTATACAGGTGACAGTGGGCGCAGTGCCGGAGTTGTCGGTAGCCGTCGGCAGGGCATAGGTGACGACAGCACCGCTGGCACTGGTCGCCGGGGCGGTAATGTTGGCTGGGACACCGGAGAATACCGGCGCCGTCTGGTCGATGACCTGGATCATGTAGCTGAACGTTGCCGCGTTGCCGGACGCGTCCGTGGCGCTGCAGTCGATGTCATGGAATCCTGCCGGCAGCGGATCGCGCGACACCTGGCCGCCTGGCGAGGAAACACAAGCGATTACCGGCGAGGGATCGACGACGTCGGTCGCAGCCAGGCCATTCTCCAATACCGGCGACGTGGTGCCGGTGATCGGATCGGCATAAAGGACCGTCGGGTTCATCGGCAGGCTGGTGAACGTCGGTGCAGTGCTGTCCTCGACAGCAATGCCGAGCTGTAGTGTAGTGCTGTTGCCGAACTCATCCGTTGCGGTGCAACTGACCGCCGCCGGGTCGGGGCTGACGAGTGTCTGCACCGGAATGGAAAGCCCGCCCGCCGGGTCGGAGGCAGTACAAATGGGTGTGCCCGTCGAGACCAGGCTGCAGAGAATTTCGAACGTCGATGCATCGGTGGCGGAAACCAGGCGGCTGCCGACCAGGTCGACGCAGGCACCGCCCGGCCGGTCCGCCTCGATCGGCGGTGCCGGGATCACGTCGCCATCCGCCAGGCCGTCGAAAGTCGGGCCGCTGGCGTCGCGCTGGATCAGGACGCGCTCGCGATCATCGGCAAGCTGGCTCTCACACAGGTAGAAATTGTCCTCCTGTCCGGGCGGTGGCCCCACAACGCTGTCGAACTCGCGGCAGTTCGCCGCCTGCGAAGAGGCTGTGAAACCGTCAACAGTTACTGGCGCGAGCTCATCCAGTGTGCCGAACACCCGATAGGTTACGTAACCGGTCTCACCGGGAGCAAGCAACATGCTTGCCTCGCCATCGAAGGGTTCTTCGATACTGGCGACTTCCAGCATGTTATCGGGTTGATTGATCGTGGTCAGTACCTGGTTTCTTACCTCGGGAAGGTAAAGGCAATCGCGCGACGTGCCGTACACATACTGCTTCCACAAAATCAGTTGCGACACGACCTCAGGATCGCCGGCCGTCGTGGTCAGGCCGGATGCAGTGACGTCGAAGTTGAAAGCAGTAGTCACATTGCCATCGTTCGTGACAGCGGCGGTAATGTCCATGTAGGTAACGCCGTCTTCCAGCGCTGAATTCTCCAGCCGCGGGTTCTCCAGCCGCGGGTTCTCCAGGCGAGGATTTTCCAGCAACGGATTTTCAAGCAGTGGATTCTCAAGAAGCGGATTCTCCAGCAGAGGGTTCTCGAAGCCGAAATTCTCCAGTAGCGGATTCTCCAGCAAAGGATTCTCGAGTCGCGGCGCTTCCAGTTCCATGTTCTCCAGTCGCGGGTTTTCGAGCAGCGGATTTTCCAGCAAAGGATTCTCGAGCAGCGGGTTTTCCAGCCGCGGATTGTGCAGCTCCGCAAGATCGACGTTATCGACGCAGAGCGGATCGTTACTGCAAGCCGTGCTTTGATAATCAGGTTGTTGCAGTGTGCCGGCAGTTCCTGTTCCGCCGAGCGTTATGTCTGCAAGCACCGGGCAGGCGCTGGCAAATGCGAAAGGATTCGACGTTGTATTGTCCGGATCAGCATTCGCAGCGCAAACGCCATCAAAAATCTGTACGTCGACGGTGGCCGCCCGGTTTGGCGATACGACAAATACCGTGCGCGCAACGCTTGAATTCGGTTCGATTGACACATTTTCGACGCGCAGCGGCGGTGGTGCGCCGACAAAGGGGGCGCGGTCCGGTTTCTGGCGGAACGACGCGCGATGCAACAAGGCATCGGCGCCGGGCTGCGTGGCAATAAACAGCCGATAGGCTTTCGGATCCGGGCTGACATTCGTTGCGCTGATCGGGAACGCGCGAAGAATTCCGGACAATGGCCGCGCGGAAGGCGTGCTCAGGCGCAACTGGTCCCGTATAACGGAGCCGTAAATATTGGCATCACGGGTACGGTCCTGGTCAAAAATACAGGCAAGACCGGGATCGGTGAAAGTGTCTTCGAGGCCTTCGGTACTCTGGCGCTCTGTCTTAGCCTCGGCTCCTGCTTCGACGTTGTCGGCAAGCATCGGCTCGTCCGTGTTGTTCAACTTTGGTATTGCTGTTTCCGTAGTCGGTGCGACATTATCAGGTGGCGTGTAGCCCGACGGGTTGGCCCCGCCATCGCCGAGCAGCACGTCACCGCGCACGTCGCGGTGATCTGCGTAGGCTATGAAGAAGTTGGTGAGGTTCGAGGCTGGAGATGGCAGCGGCGAGCTGTTCGATTCCCAGCCGCCGGTAGCGGTCGGCCGGTATTCCTGGCCTGCGACGGCAATATAGTCGCCCATGAATGCCAGCAACCCGGTCTTGTACATCATGGCGTTGCCGAAAGACGCTTCGATTTCGTATTTCGGGCCGAGCGGATCACTGATATCCGCTATGGTGCGATATTGCGATACACGTGCGGACGGAGAAACCTGCACATTGTTGCCGCTGGCATCCGACGTGACTCTCGCTGTGTAAACATCGATGATTCGATTGATTCTGACGCCGGCCGCGGGTACGTAGTCCGCAACAAAGGGTTGCGTGGGCACTATCGGTACCAGCTCGCGCCGGGTGTCGTACCAGGCAACCTGTACTTTGCCGTTCGCGCCGAACGCGGCCGGCATGAACTGCGCGCCGGGCGCTGCTTCGGCGCTTGCGTCGAGCGGAATCGCGGCGCTCCAGCTGTTGCCGTTGGTCGTATGCATCATGACAACTTTTGGCGTGCCCGTGAGACAATCGCCGGTGCGAACGGCGTAAAAGGCATAAATCCTCTTGCCATCGTTTGCCAGCCAAGGGAAATTGTTGGTGCGGAACATGACCTGCGGTGGAGTCGTCACCGTCGCGGTCGGCTGATCAAATTTGCAGATGTTGGTCAGCAATTTCGGTTTTGACCAGGACTGCCCTTCGTTCGTCGTCGTCGCATAATAAAGTGCGTCCGAGTCGTTCGTATCGAGCGCCTGCCGCCACATGGCCATGATCGTGCCACCCTTGGCCGTCATGCTGATGCCCGACACCAGGTTCTGGCTTTCGGTCAATTTGATCGACTGATTTGGCCAGGTTTGTCCCCAGTTGTCCGATTTCTTGACCAGCAGTTTGACGCTCTGGCTGCCGGTGAAAACTGCGTATGCCGCAAACAGTTTGCCTGCCGGGTAGTCGCGTGCGATCGTGCCAAGGGCCGGATTTTCCATGATCGTCGAAAGCGTGATCGTGGGTTGCGGACTCCCGGACGCGAGCACGCCAAGAAACTCCGGCTTGTCGATGAATCGACCCTCGGTCCCGACATCGACAACAATCGATTCGCGGCCCGGCTCGTACCGATCGAAATCTTCCTTGTTGTTTTCAAGCCAGTGCTGCACGGCGATGATGCCGCTATCCTGCCCGCGGAAGCCGCCGATGAAACCGTGGATTGCCATGCCGGGGATGTGCACGACACGGGGATCCGCGGCGAACTTCGCATCGACAGGGAATGGG
>JAKEGN010000342.1 GCA_022615525.1 Woeseiaceae bacterium | reverse complement strand
GCCCTTGCAG
The DNA here is from genome assembly GCA_022615525.1 of Woeseiaceae bacterium. Classification (GTDB taxonomy): domain Bacteria; phylum Pseudomonadota; class Gammaproteobacteria; order Steroidobacterales; family Woeseiaceae; genus JAKEGN01. The sequence continues at coordinate 3,453 of JAKEGN010000342.1, read as the reverse complement.
GCGCCAATCCGCAGGTGTTTTTCAAGGTACTGCGCGACTGCGGCGCATTGAAAGTAGTATTTCCGGAAGTCGACGCGTTGTTCGGCATTCCGCAACCCGCGAAGTGGCATCCCGAGATCGATTGCGGTGTGCATGCAATGATGGTGCTCGAGCAGGCCTCACTGATCAGCGACAGTGGTGAGGTTCGGTTTGCCGCGCTCGTGCACGATCTCGGCAAGGCAACGACGCCCAAAACAAAACTGCCCAGCCATCCGGGCCATGAAAAGCGCAGCGTACGGCTCGTGAACGCATTGGCCGGCCGTATGCCTGTGCCTGCCGCTTATCGGGAGCTCGGGGTACTGGTGGCGGAGTTTCATGCACATTGCCATCGCGCATTCGAGCTTCGCGCGTCCACCCTCCTTCGCGTGCTGCAGCGTGTCGATGCATTTCGTCGTCCGGATCGGTTCGAAAAATTCCTGTTGGCCTGCGAAGCCGACGCGCGCGGCAGAACGGGTTTCGAGAACGCTCCGTACCTGCAGGCACAATACTTCCGCGGCGCGTTCGAGGCCGCGGCGGCAATCTCTGGCGCCGAATTTGCCGGCGAGGAACTCGATGGGGGGGAGATCGGTGAACGGGTCAGCCAGGCACGGGTGGCCGCTCTCCGGCAATACAGGAAAGCGATGGCTCAGGTACCGAAGAAGTAAAAGAACGCAGAGAAAGTGATCGTCTTGCCGAAGGTGGCGGAATAGTCGTAGGAGATCCGCATTTCCACATCACTGAAAGGCCCGGCCGGCGTGAGGAACCCGGCACCGATCGAATCAACCGTTCCCTGGTCGATGGCCGTCTGCCAACGCTCGAATCTCAGGTCGATGATCCTGGGCCCCGCGGACCAGTCGATACCCGCATGGTAACGGTAATCGAGCAGACTGTTCATCAGCCCCAGGCGTGAGGACGAGAAGATTCGCAGCAGATCGGTATTCGGCTGCAGGTTGATGTCCCTGGAGTAACTGTAGCTGATACCACCGAGCGACAACGCCGTCTTTTTGCTGACGACCAGCCTTGCTTTGGCACCGAAACCATCCGCGTGGAACTCCACTGTCCTCGGCCGGCTCAACACACCGGTTCCGATCGTCAGGTCGAAGTTGCGCCGCTCGTAGTCCGCGGATGCCGACAGTGTATCGTTGCGAAAATAGACCGAGCCGCGCAAGTCGCCCGAATCGAGAACCTCGTCATCACCCCAGTAGGCTGCGGCGACACGAACGCCCACCGGATCGAACCAGTGGTCGATGGCCAGGTCGGCATAGACGGTATCGAGCGACCTCGGCCCGCTGCCGGTCGTGGTTCGCGCGAGCGCCGTGGAGACCCAGGTGCCTTTCGTAACACCGACATCGCCGAACACCGTCACCGCGCGACCGCCCGCTGTGTCGGCTTCCCCGCCGAAGCCGAGTATATAGCCGTCGATCTCGGCGACTGCGCCAGCAGGCAGCGCCAGTATCGCCGCAGCTACGACGAGCCGCCGATCAAACCAGCACATAGATGATGAGCGCCGCAAGAAGCACCCTGTATATGGCAAAGGGCAGTAAGCCGATCCGGTTAACAAAGCGCATGAAGAATTCGATGCTGAGATAGGCAACCACGGCCGAAACCGTGGCTGCCAGCGCGAGGTCTCCCCACGCGACCGGTGCTGTCGACAACACCAGCTTGATGAATTCATAGATCGCGGCCAGCAGGATGACCGGAACGGCAAGCAGGAACGAGAAGCGTGCTGCGTCCTGGCGGCGCAATCCGAGGAACAACCCGGCCGTGATCGTCACCCCCGACCGCGATGTGCCGGGCACCAGGGCAAGTGCCTGTGCCATTCCTATCAGGACAGCGTCCTTCAGGCTCACGTCCACGATCACGCGCTGCTTGCTCCCGATGCGATCGGCGACCGCGAGCAGTACGCCATAGCCTGCCAGCGTCGATGCGACGACAACGGGGCTGCGCAAGTGTTCTTCGATCCAGCCCGCCAGCAACAGTCCGGCTGCTGCGGCAGGTATCGTGCCCAGTGCAAGTCCGAGGGCCATACGCGCGTTCAATCCCTGTGTACGGCCGTGCAGGATTTCAAGGGACCCGGACACGATGCCGGCGATGTCGCGGCGAAAATAAGCGCAGACCGCAAGCAGCGAACCGAAATGCACGGCCACATCAAATTCCAGCCCCTGGTCGTTCCAGTCGAGGAAGCTTGGAACGAGCACCAGGTGTCCCGAGCTGGAAATCGGCAGGAACTCCGTCAAACCCTGGACCACCGCCAATACGATGATTTGTACCAAACTCATGATTCATCCCTGAAAGTAAGGCCTGACATCACAGCGTATGCGCCCGGTCGGAAAGTTCGAATACCGAAGGCATCGTTACAGCCCCCTTGCGAAGCCCGATGCACTTGAAGTGCTCGCCCATCTCTCCCGGCAGTGTAAGCAGCTTCACCTGCCGCGACATTTCGAATTGTTCCCGGACCGGCAATGCGGAAAGTTGTTCCAGTTCACGTTGCAGACCGCCGCCCAGGAGAAAATGTGCCTGCGTAACGTACCCGGCCACTTCCATGCCGTTCCTGATTGCCGCATCGGCAATCATTGAAAAATCGACCCAGGCCGTCAGGTCCTGTATGCCTGGAAGTATCAGCGGATCACCGTGTACCCGGTGCCTGAAATGACACCGAAGCCAGCCTCCGTTGTGCCCGGCAGAATAGTACTCGCGCCTCGACATCCCATAGTCGAAAAGAAAGACGAACCCCCTGCCGACAGACACCGCCAGGTCGCCGATCCAGGCGGGCATGGCCAGGCAGACCTCGGAAACGAAGCCGTCCGGCAACCGTGCACCCGTGTCCTGTTCGATGCGGCGGACAGCGCTACGCAAGGGTCCTTCGTCCTCCTGCTCCAGCCAGCCGAACCCATTGCCCCGGGCGACGACACGCAGCTCTGCAACATTGCCCTTGCGAATGACGAATCGCGATACCGGCAATGCATCGGCGACTTCGTTCGCGATCACCACGCCGACGAAGTCCCGTGGGAGGGAGCTTGGCCATTCGACACGCTCCAGGAGTTCCGGCAGTTCGCTTGCAAGTCGTTCCTTCTGTCGTGCCTGGAGTTCCGCCGATGGTTCAAGGATCATGTACTGCCGCGGAAGTGCGTTCAAAGACGCGAGTTTCGCCAGCAAATGAACCGCCAGCGCGCCGCTCCCGGCTCCCAGCTCCAGGACTGAGGCCTGCGGCAGTTCACCCAGCAGTTCCGCGCATTGCGCGCCGAGCACACGGCCGAACAATGGCGATATTTCCGGGGCCGTGACGAAATCGCCGCCCGCGCCGAACTTCCTGGATCCGGCGCTGTAGTAGCCGAGGCCTGGAGCATACAAGGCATGCTGCATGAATTCGGCAAAACCAATGCTCCCCCCGGACGCGGCGATCCGGGCGCGAATGTACGCGGCGACCGAATCGCT
>JAKEGN010000341.1 GCA_022615525.1 Woeseiaceae bacterium | reverse complement strand
CGGTCTACTCGCAGTTGCCGTTCGTCGCCGAAAGCGGTTCGGGTTGCGAGATCATCACCGCCGACGGGCGCCGCATCCTGGATTTCTACGGCGGTCATGCCGTGGCCGCACTCGGCTACGGTCATCCGCGGCTCACGCGCGCGATCCGCGAGCAGGCGGAACGCCTGCTGTTTCAGAGCAATGCGGTGGCACTGGAGGTGCGCGCACGGGCCGCCGAGGCGTTGCTATCGATTGCACCGCCGAATCTTGCGCGAGTGTTCTTTGTCAACAGCGGTGCCGAGGCCAACGAAAACGCATTGCGAGTCGCCTGCATGTCCACCGGCAGAAAAAAGGTTCTCGCGATTACCCACAGCTTTCACGGCAGGACTGCGGCCGCCGCCGCGGTGACCTGGGCGTCCGCGGCACGCTGGTACGGCTTTCCGCAGCTGCCATTCGATGTGGATTTCATCCCAAGGAACGATGTCGACGCTGCGCGATCGCTGATAGACACGGAAGTCGCCGCCGTAATTTTCGAGCCGGTGCAAGGCGTCGCGGGCGCGTTCGACCTCTCGCGGGAATTCGCTTCCGTGTTGCGCGAGGCCACGCTGGCCTGCGGTGTCGCATTGATTGCCGACGAAGTGCAATGCGGCATGGGACGTTCCGGCCAGTTCTTCGCCGGGCAGGCTTACGGGGTGAATCCGGACATGATCACCCTGGCGAAAGCGCTCGGCGGCGGCGTGCCCTGTTCCGCGCTGCTCATCGATGCAAGTTTGTGCGCGGCAATCAAGCCCGGCGACCTCGGCACGACTTTCGGCGGCAGTCCCCTGGCGGCTGCGGCAATCACGGCCGTGATCGAAGCCATACGCGAGGAGCGGCTGCTGGACAACGTGCGGGCGAGGGAGGCCGAGATCCGAGAGCACTGTGTTGCAGGTCCCGTGAAATCCGTCCAGGGCATGGGCCTGATGCTCGGACTGGTTTGCGATCGTCCGGCAACCGAAATCCAGGCGAAGCTCCTTGACCAGGACATCCTGGCGGGCACCAGCGCGGATCCGCATGTCCTGCGGCTGCTGCCGCCACTGGTGCTGCGGTCGGAACACGTGCAAAAACTCGCCGGCGCACTCGCGAAAATCAAGGCAGTCACCTGACATGACCCTCGTTACAAGGAAACCGAAATGAAAGCTTTCAACGACCTTGCCGACTTTTCCGTCGACGAGATCTCCTCACTTCTGGCTCTCGGCAACCGGCTCGACGCACATCCCGAGCCGGAGGCGCTGCGCGGCAAGGTGCTGTCGTTGCTTTTTCTGTCGCCATCGCTGAGGACGCTGGCCTCTTTCCAGGCAGCCATCGTTCGGCTCGGTGGCGGTTCCTTCGTCATCTCGCCGGACATGTCCATACACGGTCTCGAAACACGGCCCGGCATCGTGATGGATGGCGTCGCCGCCGAACACATACGCGAAGCGGTTCCGGTGATCGCATCCTACGGGGACGCCATCGGGATCCGCGCGTTTGCCGAGCGCAAGAGCATCGAGTACGACCTCGCGGAGACCGATTTCCTCTCCATGACCAGCCTGGTCGACAAACCCTGGATCAACATGGAATCGGCAATGAACCATCCCTGCCAGAGCCTCGCAGACTGGAAAACGATGGACGACCTGGAGATCCCGGCCAACGGGGGAAAATTTGTGCTGAGCTGGGCCTATCACCCCAAGCCCTTGCCGCTTGCAGTTCCCTGCGCAACGCTGCACATGGCCGCCTATCGCGGCATGGACGTGACCGTGTTGCGACCTGAAGGATTCGAGTTGCCCGAGGCGATCATGCAGAAGGCGCGGGCGGCCGCCGCGTCATCCGGAGGCTCGATACGCGAAACCGATGATCGCAAGGAGGCTATGGAAGGCGCACAGGTGATTTACGCCAAATCGTGGTCGTCAACGAAGTTCTATGGCAACCGCAACGGCGATCGGGACCTGCGCAACCCGCTGGATCACTGGTGCGTCGATGATCCATGGTTCGAGAACGCAGCCCAGGATTGCCGGTTCATGCATTGCCTGCCGGTGCGCCGCGGGGTGGTGGTCAGTGACAGGGTACTGGACGGCCCTCGCAGTGTCGTAATACACGAGGCCCGCAATCGCATGCTGGCACAGATGGCGGTGCTGCATCAGATGCTCGGGAGAAAATCGTGAGAACGGGCCAGGACCGGGCGGCCGTTGTTTCAGCCTTGAAGCACGCGGCACCCTACATACGCTTGTTCAAGCACAAGATCTTCGTGCTGAAGGCCGGCGGCGAGGTCTTTGCAAATGCCGAGAGCACCCGTGCGCTGATGGAGCAGGTCGGCATTCTGCACCAGGTCGGCATCCGGGTCGTACTGGTGCACGGCGGTGGTCCGCAATCGACGGCTCTGGCCGATGCACTCGGGCTCGATACCCGGTTCGTCGAAGGACGGCGTGTCACCGATGGCCCGTCGCTGGATGTCGCAACCATGGTGCTCAACGGCCAGATCAATACGCGAATCCTTGCCGTGTGCCGGGACCTGCAGATTCCGGCCGTGGGCATCAGCGGCATCGATGCCGGCCTGATCCGCGCGCATCGGCGGCCACCGGTCGCGAGATCCGGCCAGGTCGCAGTGGATTACGGTTTCGTTGGCGACATCGACGGTGTCGACGCCGGCGTACTGCACAAGCAGCTCGATAACGGCCTGATGCCGGTGGTCAGCCCGCTGTCCTGCGATTCGAACGGGACGGTCCTCAATATCAATGCGGACACGGTTGCCGCTGCGATAGCAGCCGAACTGAAGGCAGAGAAACTGATCCTGGCGACCGGCGCACCCGGGATTCTCAGTGATGTCAACGAGCCTCGCTCACTCATTTCCTACATCGACAGGGCGGCGCTGAAAAAGCTGCGTGATTCAGGCAAGCTCGGAGACGGCATGCTGCCAAAAGCCGCCGCCATAGAATCAGCGCTCGCAAACGGCGTCAGCCGGGTGCACGTCATTTCCAGCAAACTTGCCGACAGCCTGTTGCTCGAAGTGTTCACGAACGAGGGTACCGGAACGCTGATCGTCAACGATATCGCTGCCCTTACGCCGGCAGAGCAAGCCTCTGCAGGAGCTGCAACATGACCCGACTCTGGGACAAGGGACTGCCGCTGGATGAGCGCGTACTGCGCTACACCGCGGGCGAGGATCACCTGCTCGATGAACGACTGATTCCCTATGACGTCCTGGGCTCGATCGCCCATGCCGAAATGCTCGCGGCACAGGGCCTGCTGGACACAGACGATTGCCAGCGGATTTGTGAAGGTCTGCGCCAGCTTGAAAAAGACCACGCCGCGGGCACCTGGACGATCGAGCTGCAGGATGAGGACGCGCACACCGCGATCGAGTCGCGGCTCGGAGACCTGATCGGGCCGGCAGCGGGGAAACTGCACCTCGGCCGCTCGCGCAATGACCAGGTACTGACGGCTCTGCGCCTTTACCTGCGCGATGCCTGCGACGAGATTGCCGGGCACACGCACCCGCTTTGCGCGTCGCTGCAACAGCTCGCCGGGCGCCAGGGCGAAGTGCCAATTCCCGGCACGACGCATATGCAGCATGCGATGCCGTCATCCGTGCGCTTGTGGAGCGAGGGTTACTGCGAAGCGTTTACGGACGACATCGAAGGCCTCAAAGCGGCGCGCCGGCGCATCGACCGAAACCCGCTGGGGAGCGCCGCCGGCTACGGCACTCCAGGACTGGCCCTGGACCGCGAACTCACGACACACAAACTCGGGTTTGCCGAAACACAGAATCCGGTAACGGCCGTTCAGCTGTCACGGGGCAAAGCCGAGAGCGGGTTGCTGTTCGAGATTGCACTGATCATGGGCGATTTGTCGCGCCTGGCCAGCGACCTGTTGCTTTTCTATACACAGGAATTTTCCTATGTGCGGCTGGCGGACAAGGTAACCACAGGGTCCTCGATCATGCCGCAAAAGCGCAATCCCGATGTGCTCGAGCTGTTGCGCGGCGCTTCAGCCACGGCGATAGCCTGCCTAGATGAGTGCCTGATGCTGACGGCGAAGCTGCCCTCGGGATACCAGCGCGATCTGCAACGATTGAAGCCGCCGGTATTCCGTGCCATCGATCTCGTGATCGAGAGCCTCGACATCATGGCGTACGTCCTCGATACCCTGACGTTCCTGCCGGAGAACATCGTGCTGGATGACAGCCTGTATGCGGCAGAAGAAGCCTTCCGGCTCGCGACCAGCGAGCGAATTCCCTTTCGCGAAGCCTACCGCCGCATTGCCGGCAAATACACGAAGTAGATTTTCGGCACTCCGGGCAGGACAGTTTCCGCCCGCTTCTGGTATACCATTCGGATGTTCTCCAGCACACGGCCTGACACCATGACAAATTCTCTTTACCGACAATTGGCACGGCTGCTGGCCGTGACAGCCATTGCACTGCCCACACTCGGCGGCTGCGGCCAGAAAGGACCGCTGTACCTGCCGGGCAATCCCAGCGAGATCCAGACGGAAGTGCCGAAACAGGAATCCGCACAGGAATCAGGGCTCGGAACGCAGCAGGAATTGCCCACGGCTGAACCTCAAATCGAGGACGAGGAGGACGACGAAACCCTGGAAGACCAGCCGTAACAGGCTCGGCCGTCCCCGCCTGAAGAGCCTGCGCCGTTATGAGCAAACCGAGACT